>JALHMO010000055.1 GCA_022844015.1 Reyranella sp.
ACTTTGGAACTTCTGGCGATGAGATCCTACGCTGCGCTCAGGATGACAGGAGAGGGACGACAGAATTCAATAAAGTCACGTCCTCTGAGGAGGCCGCGTAGCGGCCGTCTCGAAGGATGGGCACCAAAGACCGTTTCTGTGGCCCATCCTTCGAGACGCCGCGCGGCTCCTCAGGATGAGGTGATGTTGATCAGACTGACGAGTAGAGCTTAGGCCGCGCTCTACTACTTCTTCTCCACGGTTGTCCTGATCTCCTCATAGGACTCCTTCATCCGGTCCTGGACGATCTTGAAGGCCTCGGTGCTGGACTTCTGCACCAGCTCGGCGATGTCGCGCGTGTTGGTGATGGCGGCTTCCATCGCCTTCTTGGCGAACTCGGCCTGCTTGGCCATGATTTCCTGTGGATTCCCTGGCGGCTTGTATTGCTGGACCATCGCGGTGACGTCCTTCACCGCCTCGTCGAAGATCTCGCGCTGCTTCTTGGCGACCTCGGTCGCCCCGCCCGCAACCGCCTGCCACGACCTCGTCATGGCTTCCAGGTTCTTCTGGTGATGCTCCATGATCTTCGACATGTCGAGCGAGGGAACCTTGAGCTGCTCGCCCAGGTTCTTGAACATGTCCATGAAGTTGGGTGCGTTGGCCATACGAACCTCCCGTCGGTCAGAAACGAAGCTTCAACCCCTGCTCCAGCACATGCAAGACCAAACCGGCGAGGCCGCCGATCAGGGTGCCATTGAACCGGATGTACTGCAGGTCGGGCCCGACCGTGAGCTCGATCCGGCCGACCAGCATATCGATGTCCCATGACTTGACCTGGTCGGCGATGAAGCGGCCGACACCGCCCTTCTGGTTCTCCACGAAGTCGGCGAGAACCCGCACCATGCCCCGGTTGATCTCGCTCCGGATACCCGGGTCGCGCGCGAGCTGGGCGCCAGTCTCGACCAGCATCTTCTCGAGCTGGCGGCCGATCTGGCCGTCGGCACCCTGGGCATCGCGTTCGAGGAACGTGCGCAGGCTGTCCCAGGCTCCCTCGGCAATGGCGGCAATCTCGGGCCGCGCCAGCATGTCGCGCTTGAGGCCCTCGGCCCGGCGGGCGAATTCGGGTGACGTTCGCAGGCGCTCGATGAAGCCTGTCACGAACGCGTCGAACTCGACGCGCAGCGGATGGCGGCGATCGGCCCGCGCATCCTGGAGGAACGCATTGGTCGAGGCAACGATCTTGCGCAACAGATAGGCGTCGGCACGGTAGAGGTTGAACAGCGCCGGAAGCTCCTTGCGGATCTTCTCGCGCATCGCCGCCAGCGTCTCCTCGTTGCCCAGGACCTTCTCCAGCGCCACCAGCAACTCGTCGAGCAGGCGCTGGTGGCGGCCCTTCTCGGTGACGACGCTCAGCATGCCGGCCGCCAGGGGGGCGAGCTCGACCCGCTCCAGCTCGGTCATAATGCGCTTGCCGAGAAAGCCCTTGAGGCCCGAGTGCTCGATGGCACCGAGCGTCTGGGGCAGCAGGCGCAGCACGAAGTCGGCGAGCGCGCGGGCCCGCTCGCGGTCGGACAGCCATTCCGCCACCAGGGCCGCGAAGTCGACCTCGCGCAGGCGCGCCTCGACCGGCTCGGGGGCGAGGAAGTTGCTCTCGATGAAGCCGCCCAGCGTGTCGGCGATGCGCAGATGATTGCGCGGGATGATCGAGGTGTGAGGGATCGGCAAGCCGAGCGGCCGACGGAACAGCGCGACCACGGCGTACCAGTCGGCCAGTCCGCCCACCGTCGCGGCGGCGGCGAACGCCGCCACGTAGCCCCACGCCCAGTGGCTCGGCTCGAGGTGCCGCGCCACCAGGAACAGAGTCGCCATGGACGCCAGCAGCGCGGTCGCCGCGAGCTTGATGCGGCGAAGCTGGCGGGCGCGCTCGCGATCCTCCGTCAGAGCCCTGCCCCGTCCATCAGGTGCCTGCCCATACGTCGAGCACGTAGCGATCCTCGGCGGCGAGCGTCGCCATCCACGCCTCGCTCGCCGGCTCGCCGGCGCGCGATTTCTCGCCGTGGATGGCCATCAAGGCGCGCTTGACGTCCGGCTCCATGTGGCTGCCGTCGCCACAGACATAGATGATGGCGCCCTGCTCGATCAGCGACCACACGCCCTCGGCCTGCTCCCTCAACAGATCCTGCACATAGGTCTTCCTGCCGTCGTGACGCGAGAAGGCGACCTGCAGGTCGACGATGCCGGCTGCCGCATGCTCGCGAAGCTCGTCGGCGTAGATGAAGTCCTGCTCGGGGTGGCGGCAGCCGAAGAAAAGCATCGCCGGGCCCAGCGTGCGCCCCTGGGCGGCGAGCGCCGCACGCTCGCGCAGGAAGCCTCGGAAGGGCGCGAGGCCGGTGCCCGGTCCGATCATGATGACCGGCGCCGCCGGATCGACCGGCAACCGGAAGCCGGCCTTGGTCTCCTTGACGAAGGCCTGGACGGTGGCACCGGCGGCCTGGCGGGCGAGGTAGTTCGAGCAGACGCCGTAATAGACGCCACTGCCCGAACGCGCCGGCCCTTCGACGACGGCGGTGGTGATCGAGCAGCGCGCACCGTCGGCGACGGGCGAGGACGAGATCGAGTAGTAGCGCGGCACCATCAGCGGGACCATCTCGAGGAATGCCGCGAACGGCAGCTCGCAGGCCGGATGCTCCTCGAGCAGGTCGAGCACCGACCTGCGCTTGGCCAGGATCTCGGCGCGGAAGCGATCCTCGGCCAGCAGAGCTTCGAGCTTGGGGCGCGTGAACGGGCAGCGCGTGTGCTGCGCCATCGCCTGGATCTGCTTGCGCGTCACCGGAAGCTGCAGCTCGACGAACTCCGAGAGCAGCCGATGAACGGCGATCGCTTCGCCGACCGGCAACTGGGCGCGCCGTCCCTCGGCAGCGGCCAGCACGACATGGGCGCCCGGCGCGAAGCCGAAGCGCCGCTGGGCGCGCTCGACCAGCGCCGCACCGTTTTCCGGCACGATGCTGAGATGGTCGCCGGCCCGATAGCCGACGCCGTCGGGCAGCAGGACCTCGATGTGACGGGTGCTCCGGCCGGATAGGCCGGCATTCTGCAGCTCGCGATTGGCGAGGACACGCATCGGCAGGGCCCCCGCCGCGCCGATCAGCGGATGGGCCGGCGGCTTGTCGACCGCCTGCACGTGATAGAGCGGTTCATGAGCGAGGCCTGATCCTCCTTCGAGCTCGACGCCGAGCTTGCCAGCCAACGCCGGCAAAAGCGGCTCGTTCCACGCCTGGAAGTGGCCATCGAGATCTTCCTTGGCGTCGCCTTCGCCGCGCGGATAGAGCCGCTCCGCTCCTTTCTCTGCCATAAGCTCGTCGATCCGGCGCGGCACGGCCTGGTAGGTCGACGCCCAGTCGCGATTGCCGCAACCGAATACCGTGTAGCGCACGCCGGCGAGCGCCCCGAGTGCGGCATCCTCGAGCGCGGCAATGAAGGTGCCTGCGTTGTCGGGCGGGCTGCCGTTGTACGACGCGCAGACGATCGCGACAGCGCCCTCGGTGGGGAGCTTGCCCGCGCTGTCGTCGAGGCTTGCGAGCGACGTGGCGAACCCCTGGACCTCGCCGGACTCGGCAATCGAGCGTGCCAGCTCCTCCGCCGTGCCCATGTTCGAGCCGAACAGCACCGTGAGCTTCGTCCCGTGGCTGCGCGCGGACTTCCGCGCCGACGGCTTCTTGGCGACAGGCTTGGCCGCGACGGCCGCTCCGCTGCCGCGGACGATGTCCGGCCGCAGCCTGACGCGCATCGTCAACCCTTCGGGCTTGATGGTGAGCGACTCCTTGATCTTGAGCTGGTAGCGCGTGTGGTCGATCAGCCGGAAGCGCTGCAGGATCAGCCCGAGCACCAGGGCCGCCTCCGTCATGGCGAACTGCCGGCCGATGCAGGCGCGCTGGCCATTGCCGAACGGCTTGAAGGCGTGCGGCGACATCTTCGCCTCGCGCTCGGGCGCAAAATTGTCGGGATTGAACACCTCGGCCTGCGGGCCCCACACCGACTTGTCGCGATGCAGCATCGCGGTCAGCACGGTGACGAAGGTGCGCTTGCGCAGCTTGTACTTCCCGCCGATCGTCTCGTTCTGATAGGGGTAGAGACCGAACGCTGGCGCGGTCGGCCACAGGCGCAGCGATTCCTTCAGGATCTGGCCGATATAGACGAGCTGGTTCACCTGTTGCGCGGTCGGCCGGGCATTGACGTCGCGACCGAGAACGCGGTCGACCTCCTCGTAGGCCTTCTGCATCACGTGCGGATTGTTGAGCAGGAAGTAGATCGCGAACGACAGCATGCCGCTGGTCGTCTCGTGACCGGCGATCAGGAAGGTGTTCATCTGATAGCGGATGTTGACGTCGTCCAGCCGCTCGCCGCTCTGCCGGTCTATGCCCGCCAGCATGTAGCCCAGCAGATCCGGCTTGACGGTATCGTCGGCCGGCACCTCGCGGCGCTCGCGGATGATGCGGTCGGCGATGCCATTCATGAAGCCGACATCCTGCTCGAGCTTCTTGCGGCTCTTGCGCTGGGTGATGTCCTCGAGCGGCAGGCCGCGCATCTTCATCACCGCCTCGAGGGCGCGCACCAGCGACTCGACGTAGGGATGATTGTCGCTGCGGTAGAACGAGTTGAAGCGGTAGTTGAATCCGCACAGGCCGATCGTGTCGAGGGTGAGCGCCGTCATGTCGCGCACCACGTCGATCTCCTCGTCGGCGTTCAGGCGCTCCCACTTGGTCACGAGCTGCTCGGCGATGTCGAGCATGCCTTCGTGATAGGTCTGCATCATGCGATGGGCGAAGGTCGGCAGCAGGATGTTGTGCGCCTTCTGCCAATTGGGTTCCTGGGTCTCGGCGGTGAACAGCGCGTCGCCGCCCAGCATGCGGACCCGGCGCAGCGAGCCGCGCACCGCCTTGTCGAAGCGCTTCTCGTCGCACAGCTCGGCCACCAGGTCGGCGCCCGAGACGACGACCAGCGGCGTGCCCATCATGTCGAGCCAGAAGATCGGCCCCTGCTCGCGGGTGATCCGCATCAGGTCCTGGATGGGCGCGTCGCCGTCGACGGTGAGCATGTTGCCCAGCACGGGCGTGCGCGGCGGATGCGGAATCGGATGAAGCTTGTTGCGCGCCATGGGCGGGGCGATCCTCCCGGTCTTCGTTCACGGTCTTGCGGCCATAATGCCTCGCCGCGTTGCAACGCGAAACACCGCGTCACGCGATCTGTCGTATAGTCCGCCGTCACTTTTCCCGGGAGGCCAGCGTGAAGGTCGGATTCATCGGCGTCGGCAACATGGGCGGACCCATGTGCCGCAACATCGTCAAGCGCAGCAATCACCAGGTTTCGGTGTTCGATCTCAACGCCGCCGCGGTCAAGACCTGCACCGATCTCGGCGCCACCGCGGCGAAATCGATCGCCGACGTGACCAGGGGCGCCGACGTGGTCATGACCTCGCTGCCCATGCCCAGGGACGTCGAGGCCGTCACCCTGGGCGACGACGGCATCCTCGCCAACATCGGCAAGGGCCAGACGTACATCGACCTCAGCACCAACGCGCCGTCGATGGTGAAGAAGATCGGTGCGGCGATGGCAGCCAAGGGCATCGCCATGCTGGACGCCCCGGTGAGCGGCGGCACGGTGGGCGCCGAGGCGGCAACCATCGCCATCATGGTGGGCGGCGACAAGAAGGTGTTCGACGACGCCTTGCCGGTGCTGCAGTCGTTCAGCGCCAACGTCATCCACATGGGCGAGCTCGGCACCGGTACGGTGGCCAAGCTGGTCAACAACATGATGGCGTTCTGCAACGCCGCCGCCGCGGCCGAGGGACTGATGCTCGGTGTCACGGCCGGCCTCGATCCGCAGAAGCTGATCCAGGTCGTGTCGAGCTCGAGCGGCAACTCGAACGCCTTCAAGAGCTTCTCGGAGCGTGCCCTGTCGGGCCGGCTCGAGCCGAGCTTCGCCCTCAACCTCGCGTACAAGGACCTTCATCTCGCTCTCGAGCTGGGCGACGAGCTCGGCGTGCCGCTGCCGCAGGGTTCCTCGACACACAACCTCCAGCGCCTGGCCCGCGGCATGGGACATGGTCCCAACGACAGCTCGGCGATCCTGAAGGTCTACGAGTCGGCGCTCGGCCGCACGGTCAAGCGGTAGGCCGGATCGTCAGCCGAGGTGCTCGGCGATCAGGGCCGCCACAGGCTCGGCGTGCGTTTGCGCGAGTTCATGATCGCCGCCGGGGACGACATGAAGCCGGGCGGTCGGCAGGCGGGCCTCCAGGTGTTGGCCGACGGCGACCGGGCTGATCGGGTCGGCATCGCCCCAGATCAGGAGCGTCGGCGCATTGATCCGCTCGATCGGCAGGTTGGGCGAGGCTTGCGGCACGGTGATCCACGCGGCGGCCGCGGGGAACGACTTTCGATACGCCTCGCGCCAGTCAGAAGCGCCCAGGCCAGCCATGTCCACGCCGCCGGACGTGACGGTCAGCACGAGCCTGCGCACACGAGCTGGAAGCTCGAGGGCCAATCGCGTCGCAATGACGCCGCCCATCGACTGGGCCACCAGGTCGACCGGCTCATCCATGTGCCCGGCGACGAGACCGACGAGGTCGTCGAGGCTCGCGATCGACGGATCGTGCGGCTGATTGCCGAGACCCGGCCAGCCGAAGTAATGCTTCGGCCATTCCGCCGGAAGGCGCGAGCCGACCGGTTTCCAGAAATCGGGGGAAGCGCCGGCACCGGGCAGGAACAGGATCCTGGTCATGACGACGCCATGATTTCCGCCAGGAAGGCCGGAACTGGCCGTCCTTGCGAGATCAGGTATCGTCCCATGGCGCCTGCGACCCGACGCACCGCCGGCCTCGCCCCCATACGCTCCCGCCAAGCGTGCAGGCGCTGATGCGCCTCGGTCATCGGCGCGCCCATGCGGTCGCCGAAGATCTGCGCCATGTAGAAGGCGATGTCGGCGTAGGAGTAGCTGCCAGCCAGCCACTCCCTGTCGACGAGACTGGCCTCCATCTCGTCGTAGAACCGCCCCGCGCTGGTGCGCGCCTCGACGGCGGCGGGATCGGCGGGCGTCGCCTGTAATCCCATCAGCCGGACGACCGGTGGAAAGTAGATCTCGTCCGACTTGTGCTCGAGCAGGCGGGCACGGGCACGTGCCTTCGGATCGGATGGCCAGAGCGCCGGTTCGGGGCTCACGGTCTCGAGGTGCTCGAAGATCTGTGTCGAATCGAAGATCTCGAGATCGCCGTCGATCAGCACCGGCACCTGCCGCTTCGGATTGACGCGAACGACCTCGGGATGCTTGGGCCGATAGAGCGTCTTCATCTCGAAGGGCACCATGATCAGCTCGAAGTCGAGCCCCTTCTCATGGGCTGCAATCTCGGCCTTGGCACCGAACATGCTGAGCGGTCCGGAATAGAGCTTCATGGCCAAAACGCTAACACGCATTGGCCGGTCTCTGCGCACGAGGTAACCTCGGTCTGGATGACAAGATCGCTCATGCTCCTCCTCGCGCTCGTCGCCTTTGGTCGAGCGGTATCGGCCGATGAGCCAAAGGTCTGCGGAGCGCCGGCGGCGCTGAAGGACGGCTGGGCCTTGGCAACACAAGCCGAGGTCGGTCTCGATGCCGCCAAGCTCTGCGAGCTCGACTCATTCATCGCCCAATGGCCCGAGGCCAACATCCATGCCGTCGTGGTCGTGCGCAACGGCAAACTCGTCATGGAGCGATACTTCACGGGAGAGGACGAGCGCTGGGGCGACAAGCTTGGCCGCGTGACCTATGGCCCGCAGGTGAAGCACGACCTGCGCTCGATCTCCAAGAGCGCGACGTCGTTGCTGGTCGGCATCGCACTCGGCGAAGGCAAGTTCCCCGCCCTCGACTCTCCCGTGCTCGACGCCTTTCCCGACTATGCCGACCTGCGCACGCCGGAAAAGGCACGCATCACCTTCGGCAACCTGCTTACCATGTCGTCCGGACTGGCGTGGAACGAAAGCCTGCCGTGGAACAATCCGCGCAACACTGAAGCGGGCATGATCCTGGCGGCCGACCCGTTCCGCTTCATCCTCTCCCAACCGGCCGCCTATCCGCCCGGCGCGGTCTATGCCTATTCCGGCGGCGGGACATCGCTGCTAGGCGAGACGCTGATACGATCCACCGGCCGAAGCCTGCGCGACTACGCGCGCGAAAAGCTCTTCCTGCCAATCGACGCACCCGACTTCGAATGGCTGGATGCTGGAGTCAGCGGCAAGCTCGGCGCCTTCGGTAGCCTGCGCATGCGGCCGCGCGATGCCACCAAGCTCGGCCGCCTGCTGCTGACCGACGGCATATGGAACGGCCGCCAGGTGCTACCCGCGGGCTGGGCGGCCCAATCCGTCAAGCCACGCATCAACGGCGAGGGGCTCTTCTTCTACGGCTATCAATGGTGGCTCGGCCGATCGTTCCGCAACGGCGCGGAACTCGACTGGGTGGCCGGCGTCGGACTGGGCGGCCAGCGGCTGTACGTCGTGCCGGCGCTCGACCTCGTCGTCATGATCACTGCCGGCCACTACACCCAGGCCCTGCAGGGCGTGATCCCGGCTGGCATCTTCTCGCGGATCGTGCTGCCGGCGGTAAAGGACTGACCGCCGAAGAGCTGCAGCAGAGCCTGGAGGCTCAGCCTTGCACCGAGACGGGACTGAACAACCGACATGGCTCAGCGGAACGGCCGTGGACCCTCGTAGTTCCCGATGTAGCTCATGTGCGTGACGAGGCCGGTGCCCGGCCGCCACAGATGCAGCGCCACGCCCGGCGGCTCCATCATCATCGAGAACGGCGCGTTGTCGTGCAGGTCGAGCGTTGCCTGGTGGGCCGTGCTGGGCGCGACGGAGGCCATGGTGCCGGCCCAGCGCACGTGGATCGGCCGGTGAACGTGGCCGCACAGCGCGCGCTCGACATGGCCGTGACGCCGCACCAGCTCCGCCAACCGCGGCTCGCCTGCCCACAACCGATGTCCGTCGAAGGCGGTGATGCCGCAGTCGAACGGCGGATGGTGCAGGAACAGGATCGTCGGGTGATCGCTTTCGGCCAGCCGAGCCTCCAGCCACCCCAGTCGTTCGTCGCACAGCTCGCCATGCGTGCTGCCGGGCGCCAGCGTATCGAGCGCGATCAGGCGTACCGGCCAGCCCTCGATCGTGTACTGCAGGAAGCCGGTTCGCGGCAGGTAGGCATGATCGGCGAATGCCCGGCGCAAGGGATCACGGGCGTCGTGATTGCCGGGGATCAGGTAGACCGGCATCTCGAGCGGCGCCAGCAGGCGGCGAAGCTCGGCATACTCCTCGACCTTGCCGCCCTCGACGAGGTCGCCGGTCGCCAGCACGATGTCGGGTCGCGGATCGAGCGCGTTCACATGCGCCACCGCCCGCTCGAGGAAACCGGCAGTGTCGATGCGCCCGAAGAGCAGCTCGCCCGCCGGCTTGATGTGCATGTCGGAGATCTGGGCGATCAGCATCGATGGTCCTATCCGCGAAATCCGTTGACGATGGGATAACGGCGCTCCCGGCTGACGTTGCGCGCCGTGATCTTCACCCCGGGCGGCGCCTGCCGGCGCTTGTACTCGGCGGCCTCGAGCAAGCGCCACACGCGATCGACGACTTTGCGATCATGGCCCTCGCCCGCCAGCGCATCGGCGTCGAGGTCACGCTCGATCAGGCCGCGCAGGATGGCGTCGAGCATCGGGTAGGGCGGCAAGGAGTCCTCGTCCTTCTGGTCGGCGCGCAACTCGGCCGACGGCGGCTTGCCGATGATCCGCTCCGGGATCACGCGGCCGCACGGCCCGAGCGATCCTTCGGGCCGGTGCCGGTTGCGCCAGCGGCAGAGCTCGAACACGGTGGTCTTGTAGACGTCCTTCAGCACATTGAAGCCGCCGCACATGTCGCCATAGAGCGTGGCGTAGCCCACCGCCATTTCCGACTTGTTGCCGGTCGTCACCACCATGCCGCCGAGCTTGTTCGAGAGCGCCATCAGGGTGACGGCGCGGACGCGGCTCTGGATGTTTTCCTCGGTCACATCGGGGCCGGCATCGCCGAACAGAGGCCGCAGCATCCTGGCGTACGCCTCGACGGCAGGCTCGATGTCGACGACGTCGTGCCGCACCCCCAGGGCCTGCGCGCAGGCCCGGGCATCCTCCAGCGAGGGGGCGCTGGTATAGCGCGACGGCATCATCACCGTATGCACCCGGGACGCCCCGAGCGCATCGACCGCCACGGCCGACGTCAGCGCGGAATCGACGCCGCCCGACAGGCCGATCAGGACCGACGGGAACCCGGTCTTGTTCACGTAGTCGCGCAGCCCCAGCATCATTGCCTGGTAGATCGACTCGATGTCGTCGAGCTCGGCCGCGATCACCGCGGGCCGGCACTCCCAGCCATCCGGGCCGCGGCGGAACTCGACGGTCGCGACCTCCTCACGAAACGACGCGAGCTTGGCCTTCAGTGCCCGGTCGGCCCCGAGCACGAAGGAGCCACCGTCGAACACCAGCTCGTCTTGGCCGCCAACCTGGTTCAGGTAGACGAACGGCAGGCCGCTTTCGACGACCCGTTGCACGCCGAGCTGGACGCGGACATCGGTCTTGCCGACCTCGTAGGGCGAGCCGTTGGGCACCAGCAGGATCTCGCCGCCGGTCTCGGAGATGCATTCGACGACGTCGGCCGTCCACACGTCCTCGCAGATCGGCACGCCGAGGCGCACGCCCTTGAAGACCAGCGGCCCCGGCATCGGGCCGGGCGCGAACACCCGCTTCTCGTCGAACACGCCGTAGTTCGGCAGGTCGACCTTGAAGCGCTTGCCGATCACCTCGCCCTTGTCGAGGCAGACGATGGCGTTGTGCAGCCTGCCGGCCTCGCGCCACGGCGTGGTGACGAACATAGCCGGCCCGCCGTCCCGCGTGTCGGCGCGCAAGGCCTCGACCGCCTCGTGACAGCGTTTCTGGAAGGCGGGCTTCAGCACCAGGTCCTCCGGCGGATAGCCCGACAGGACGAGCTCGGAGGTCAGCACCAGCTCGGCGCCCTGACACGCCGCCTCGGCACGCGCGGCGCGCACCTTGGCCAGGTTGCCCTCGACGTCGCCGACCTTCGGGTTGAGCTGGGCCAGGGCGACCTTCAGCGAATCAGGCATGACGACCAGAGCCCATTATGCTCACAGTGAGTATATAACTCTAATGCTAGTTCTGAGCATAATGGGTGTCAAGCCGGCCTACTTTGCGGCGACCGCCTCGATCTCGACCAGCATGCCGGGATCGGCCAGCCCCTGCACGATCAGGAGCGTCGAGGCCGGATAGGGTTCCGCCGCGATGAACGCGGCGCGCGTCGCGCGATAGGGCTCGATGAAGCGGCTGTCGGTCAGGAAGACGTTGACCTTGACGATGTCGCGAAAGCCCATGCCGGCGCTCTTCAGCACCTGGCCGATGTTCTTCCAGGCCTGGGTGCACTGCTTCTCGATGCCGGCCTGCAGCTTGCCGCGCGAATCGACCCCGACCTGGCCCGAGACGAACAGCACGCGGGCGCCCTGCGGCACCTCGGCGCCCAGGCTGTACTTGCCGGCCAGCGATACCGATTTGGGATTGTGATACGTGATGGCCATGATGGCTCCCCCTGTTTAAGAGAGGGCACGGTTTCAGGTCGGACAGGATGACGTCAAGCAGCAAGAGCGTTCATATCGTCGGCGGCGGCCTCGCGGGCAGCGAAGCGGCCTGGCAGCTCGCTTGCGCCGGTGTGCCTGTCGTCCTGCATGAAATGCGGCCGGTGCGCGGCACCGATGCCCACCAGACCGAGACGCTGGCCGAATTGGTCTGCTCCAACTCCTTCCGCTCCGACGATGCCGTCAACAACGCGGTCGGCCTGCTGCACGAGGAGATGCGACGGGCGAACTCCCTGATCCTGCGTGCCGCCGACACCCACAAGCTGCCGGCCGGCGGGGCGCTCGCCGTCGACCGCCACGGCTTCTCCGCCGACGTGCAGGCGGCGTTGCTCGCCCATCCGCTGGTCGAGCTGCGGCGCGAGGAAGTCACCGGTTTGCCGCCAGCCGACTGGGACAGCGTGATCATCGCCACCGGACCGCTGACCTCGCCCGCCCTCGCCGAGGCGATCCGCCAGCAGAGCGGGCAGGAATCATTGGCATTCTTCGACGCCATCGCGCCGATCGTCCATTTCGAGAGCATCGATCTCTCGATTGCGTGGAAGCAGTCGCGCTACGACAAGGGCGGACCGGCCGGCGATGGCGCCGACTACCTCAATTGCCCGCTGAGCAAGGACGAGTACGACGCCTTCGTCGCGGGCCTGCTTGCGGGCGACAAGACCGAGTTCAAGGAGTGGGAGCACAACACGCCCTACTTCAACGGCTGCCAACCCATCGAGGTGATCGCCGCGAGCGGACCGCAGACCCTGCGCTTTGGCCCTATGAAGCCGGTCGGCCTGCGAGATCCCCGCACCGGCCATCGTCCGTGGGCGGTCGTCCAGCTCCGTCAGGACAACGCGCTCGGCACGCTGTGGAACATCGTGGGCTTCCAGACCAAGCTCAGGCATGGCGAGCAGACACGGATCTTTCGCACCATACCTGGCCTGCAGAATGCCGAGTTCGCCCGCCTGGGCGGCCTGCATCGCAACACTTTCCTGAACAGCCCGCGCCTGCTCGACGCGACCCTGCGCCTGAGGGCGATGCCACGCCTGCGCTTCGCCGGCCAGATCACCGGCTGCGAGGGCTATGTCGAGAGCGCCGCCATCGGCCTGCTGACCGGCCGCTTCGCCGCGGCCGAGCGGCTCGGCCGCGCCCCGAGCGCGCCGCCCGCGACGACGGCGATGGGCGCCCTGCTCGGCCACATCACCGGCGGCGCCGACGCAGCGACCTTCCAGCCGATGAACGTCAATTTCGGCCTGTTCCCGCCGCTGCCCGGCACCCTGCGCGGCAAGGAACGCAAGCAGGCCCTGTCGACAAGGGCACTGCGCGATTTCGATGACTGGCTGTCGCCGGCCCCTCTCGCAGCGGATTGAAGCCCGACACGGCGCGCGATGCCGTCGAGCCTGAGCGCTGCTTAAGCTGCAACATTATGAAATGTGCGGCAACACGCCGTAACGATTTGTTATTTCCCATTCAGGGCGCGTTGCTGTCCGATGCCTTTCGGGTCCATCGGCGGAGGTCAATGTGCACGGTACGGATGTTCTGGTCGCCGAGAATGTGGAGCGTGTCACCCTGCAGCTCGAGGTGATGCGGGAAATTCGCCGTCACCTGGCGCCCTATCATTCGGCGGGAACGCCGATCACGGGCGAGACGGTGATCTGCACCGGCCTGACCGTCGATTCTCTGACGATCATGGACCTGATCATGGAGCTCGAGGATCATTTCGACGTCACGATCCCCATGAATGTCGTGGCGGAGATCCGCACCATCGACCAGTTGGCCTCGACCGTCCTCGGCCTGCACGCGCAGCGTTGATCCAGGAGTTGCCCCCAGCCTGGCGCCCCGATGATGGGATCATGAGATAAGCTTGCGCGCGGCGGCCGGGGCGCATGCTACCTGACAGGCCATGAGTCCCGCTGAGCGCCGGCAGATGATGCTGGCCGGGCCGATCGTGCCCACCATCCTGGTCCTGGCCGCCCCCAATGTGCTGAACGTCGCCATGCAGAGCCTGGTCAGCGTTTCCGACAGCTGGTTCGTGAGCCAGCTCGGCATCGTCGACCTCGCCGCCCTGGCCCTCGTCTTCCCGACCCAGATGGCGCTCGGCCAGATGTCGGCCGGCGCCATGGGCGGCGGCGTGTCGTCGTCGGTTGCGCGCGCCCTCGGCTCGGGCAACCGGGCGGCAGCCGAGGCGGCGGCCGCCCATGCCCTGGTGATCGCGCTCGCCATGGCGACGCTGTTCGCCATCGTGTTCGTGGGCTTCGGCCGCGCGATCTACGGGGCGCTCGGCGGCAGCGGTCGCGCGCTCGACGGCGCCGAGGCCTTCGCGTCCATCCTGTTCCTCGGCTGCTTCGCCCACTGGATCGCCAACTCGCTGGCCTCCGTCTTGCGCGGCACTGGCGACATGAAGACGCCGGGCTACGCCTTGGTCGTCACGGCAGCGCTGCAGATCGTCCTCACCGGTGCCCTGACCCTGGGCTGGTTCGGGCTGCCGCAACTCGGAATCCGCGGACCCGCGCTCGCCGCCGTCATCGCCTTCACGCTCGCCGCGATCTGGATGGCCTCGCGCCTCGTCGGCCCCGGTGCCGCGCTCAGGCTGCGCTGGCCGAAGGGCGGCTTCCGCTGGGCCTCCTTCCGCGACATCCTCAAGGTCGGCCTGATCGCCTGCGTGGTCGTGATCCTGACGAACGGCACGGTGCTGCTCGTCACCGGCCTGGTGGGCCGCGAAGGCGATGCCGCCATCGCCGGCTACGGTATCGGCAGTCGCCTGGAGTACATGCTGGTGCCGATCAGCTTCGGCATCGGCGCCACGCTGACCGCCCTGGTCGGCACCAACATCGGCGCCGGCCAGTACGCCCGCGCCCAGCGCGTCGCGTGGACCGGCGCCCTGATGGCCGGCTCGATCGCCGCCGCGATCGGCGCGGTCGTGGCGATCTGGCCCGACCTGTGGCTCGGCCTGTTCACGGCCGACCCCGGCGCCCTGGCCTCGGGCCGCACCTACCTGCACATCGTGGGACCGGTCTACGGCTTCTTCGGGCTCGCCATGGCGCTGTACTTCGCCTCGCAGGGAACCGGCGAGATGGTGTGGCCGGTGATGGCCAACCTGAGCCGCATCGCCATTGTGCTGTGCGGCAGCCTGCTGGCGCTCGACGTGCTTGGCTGGGGCATGCGTGGCCTGTACGGCTTCGTCGCCCTGGGCATCGTCTCGTTCTCGCTGGTGATCGCCTATTCCACGACGCGGCGCGCCTGGACGGGGTGAGCGCGAGCACATCGTGCGGACCGCTGATAAAAGGGCCGCAGCCCCAGGGAGCAGCGGTCATGAAGACGATCCTGATCATCGGCATCGGCGCCGGCGATCCCGACTACATCACGGTGCAGGCGATCAAGGCCCTGAACCGGGTCGACGTCTTCTTCCTGATGGACAAGGGTCCGGCCAAGGTGAAGCTGCGTGCCCTGCGCGACGAGCTCTGTCGGCAGCACATCCAGGGCCGCACCTGGCGCACCGCCGAAGCGCCGAGCCCGCCGCGCGATACCGCGCCGACCGACTATCGGGCAGCGGTCGACGCGCTCAATCGCGACAAGAAGGCGGTGTTCGAATCCATGATCGAGAGCGAGATGAAGGACGGCGAGACGGCCGGCATCCTGGTGTGGGGCGATCCCATGCTCTACGACAGCACGATCCGCAACATCGAGGCGATTGCCGCCGCCGGACGACACGCCATCGCCTACGAGGTGATCCCCGGCATCACCGCCGTCCAGGCGCTGGCCGCCCGCCATCGGATCCCGCTCAACCGCATCGCCGAGCCGGTCACGCTGACCACCGGCCGACGCCTGGCCGAGGGTTTCCCGGGCGACAGCGACAGCGTCGTGGTGCTGCTCGACGGCGAGGACACCTATCGCCGCTTCGCCGACCAGGACATGGAGATCTATTGGGGCGCCTATCTCGGCACGCCCGACGAGATTCTCGTCTCGGGCCCGCTGTCCGAAGTGTCCGACGAGATCCATCGCCGGCGCAGCGAAGCACGCCGCGCCAACGGCTGGATCATGGACACCTATCTGATGCGCAAGCGGACCTGACCGGCCCTCGGCAGGACTAGAGGCAAACGTCAGAATTTGGGCGAGTTCTGATCCCAGTCGGGATCGCTGCTCGGGCTGAGCGGCTGCTCGAAGGCCAGGAGGCCCTTGCCCGGCACGTAGTTCACCTCGAGACGAATGCCGTCGGGGTCCTCGAACACGATGTAGTAGTAGCCCGGTGCCCAACCGCCCTCGACCGGGCCGCGATCGATAACGGCACCCATGGCCTTGAGCTTCTCCGCCACCTTGTCGACATCCTCGCGCGAGCGCGCCCGCAGGCAGAGGTGATGCAGGCCGATGCGGTTCTGGACGAAACGCTCCTTCGTGTACTCCTCGGCAGCGCGCTGGATGCCGATCGCCGTTCGGCCGCCCACGTGATAGAGAAAATTGTTGCCGTCATAGACCTTCTTCATGCCGAGGAAGGGCATCAGCTCGGCATAGAACTTTCGCGACTTCTCCCAATCGCTCACTGTCAGGATGACGTGCGCCATCCCGTTCACCTCGATCATGGTCGCGCCTCCGCAGCGTCGTGTTCGTAGAGCCAGGCAATGTTGTCGAATGACCGGTCGCCCGACGTGGCCATGGCGTGATCGCGCTTCTGCTGGTCCGGCCCGTCGGGCAGATGGAAGCGCATGCGGTTGGCGGCGCTCGCCTCCTGCAGCCGCGTGGCGCGCGGCTTGCGCACGTCCTCGTAGCGCCGCAGCGCTGCCGGCACGTCGTCCGGCATCGCCTTCAGGAGCGTGGCGAGCGCCGCGCCGTCCTCGATCGCCTGGGCGGCGCCCTGCGCCATCATGGGCAGCATGGGATGACAGGCATCGCCCAGCAGGGTGACCCGCCCCTGCGACCAGCGCGGCAGCGGCAGACGATCGTGCAGGGCCCAGATGAAGGTCTCGGGGAAGGCGGAGATCAGGCCGCGCACCGTGGGGTGCCAGCCGTCGTACAGCGCCAGCACGTCCTCGACGCGGCCCTTGTCGGTCCACGATTCGCTGGTCCACGCGCCGTGCTCGACGACGCAGACCACGTTCATGAACCGCCCTGCCGAGACCCAGTAATGCACGCAATGGGCCCCCGGCCCCATCCAGTTGTGCGACGCCACCTCGATGTCGAGATGGCCGATCCGCTCGGCCGGCACCAGGCCGCGCCACGCCACGCAACCGGTGAAGCGCGGCTTCTCGGGACCGAACACCAGGTGGCGGACGCGGCTGTGAATGCCGTCGGCGCCGATCAGCAGGTCGGCCTCGGCCGAGGCCCCGTTGTCGAAGCGAGCGACGATCCGGCTGCCCCTCTCCTGCAAGTCGACGAGACGGTGGCCGGCATGGGCTCGCTCGGTCGGAATCGCCTCGGCCAGCAGAGCCGCCAGATCGCCGCGATGAAAATGAAAGTATGGCGCGCCGAACCGCGCCTCGACGTCCGGCCCGAGCAGGGCACGCTGCAGCGTGCGGGCGTCGTCCCAGCGCTTCTGATGGACCGCGCGGGGCCGCACGCCGTAGCGATCCATCGCCGCCGCCAGCCCATAGCGATAGAGCAGCCGCGCCGCGTTCGGGCTGATCTGGATACCGGCGCCGATCTCACCGAACCTGGCCGCCTGCTCGTAGACCTGCACGTCGAAGCCCTCGCGCAGCAGGGCAAGGGCAGCCGACAGGCCGCCGATGCCGCCTCCGACGATGGCGACGCTGAGCGTCATGCGTGCTCCCTCGTTGGCGCGGCCAATCCGCCATCGAGGACCTGCGCCCAGACGGCGGCGCCGTCGCGACACGCGTTGCCGCGCCAGGCGACGTGCGTGTCGGGCCGCACCAGCACCAGATTCGCCTCGTAGATCGGCGCGATCGACGGATCGTCGACGATCGCCGTCTCGAGCGGTACCGGCGCGGCATCGATCAGCGGCGACGGATCAGAGTCGCCGAAGCGCAGCAGCGTGAACCATGGACCCAGCCGATCGTAGAGCGCGCTGCCGTCGTGCAGGAACACGCTGGGCAGGCGCGCGCCGGGCGCGGTGGTCGGCCGATAGGCCACGGGATCGCCATCGACGCCGTCATAGCGGTAACCGAGCTCGATGCCCCAGCTCTCGTTCTCGGCGTTGCCGAGCCGGGCGATGCCCTGCCCCAGCGCATCGGGATCGGCCACGGTCCGGTAGAGGTTGGCGATCGCGATCCTGACATCGGTGTGGCGCTCGGAGGCGCGGCGGTTGCGCAAACCGACCGGCCGGCGCTCGCCTTCGTAGGAGGCGAGCAGGCCGGTCCTCGCGAAGCCCCTGAGCGTCGCCGCGAGCTTCCAGCCGAGATCGACCGCATCGCCGATCCCGGTGTTCATGCCGTAGCCTCCCGTCGGGATGTATTGATGCGCGGCATCGCCTGCCAGGAACACGCGCCCGCTGCCATAGCGCTCGGCCACCAGCAGATGCGTGAACCAGGGATTGGCGACCAGGATGTCGCGCGCGAATGGACGGCCGGCCCAGGCATCCAGCGTCGCGTGAGGATCGATGGCCGCCGGATCGACGCCGGCCGGCGGCCGCGTCTGCAGGGTCCAGGTGTCGACGTCGTCCTGCGCGATCAGCGTCCCCTTGTCGGTCTGGTAGTGCCAGGCGATGCCGAACGACTGCAGCAGGTCGCGCGCCTCGGAGCGGAAATGGATCATGTAGCGATGCGCCACGGCGGCCTTTCCTTCGAGGCCGATACCGAGCCTCTCGCGCACCGTGCTCGAGCCGCCATCGCAGCCGGCGAGGAAATCGCAGCGCACCGTCTCGCTGGCGCCGGTCTCCGTCGTGCGCAGCGTCGCCGTCACGCCCGACCCGTCCTGCTCGAAATCCTCGAACGCGACGCCCCAGCGGGCCTCGACCAGCGGGTCATCGACGATCGCCCGGCGCAGCACCGGCTCGATCACGGCCTGGCTCACCCGCATCGCCGGCTCGCGAGGCTGGGCGCCGTCGTTGTTCCGACGGATCTCGGCCCGCTTCGCGGTCACGCTGGGATAGCGGAAGCGATGCAGCTCGCGGCCGCCCGCCTCGCGGGCAAGCGAGGTGATCCAGGAGACGTCGAAATTGTTGTCCTCGGCGACGCCGACAGCACGCAGCTCGTCGACCAGACCGAGCCGGCGGAACAGCTCCATCGAGCGGCCGTTGGTGATGTCCATCTTGGGATGACGGGTCGTCGAGGCATTGCGCTCGACCAGCAGGCAGCGCACGCCGAACGACGCGAGCGTGCGCGCAAGCGTCATGCCGACCGGCCCGCCACCTGCGATCAGCACGGGCACACGCTTCATGCGAACCGCGCGGGCGAACCGCGCATCACGGCCGTCGCGCATACCATTTTCTCCGTCATCCCGAGCGAAGCCGAGCGGAGCGAGGCGCAGTCGAGGGACCTTTCTCTAGTCGACAGCAAGAGAGGTCCCTCCACTGCGCCTCGCTCCGCTCGGCTCCGGTCGGGATGACGGCTCTTTCTTGCAGATGCGATCGCCGCACGTCCGGCACGGAGCGGTTTCTCGCCCTCCGCAAAAGTGCGGGCGAGACGCCTCCGCGCGTCTTGCGGGCCCACGCGGTCCGACCCTGATCACGCCCGCTGGGCTTCCTTCTCGGCCATCTTCTGCTTCAGCTGCTCGGGCGTGAGGCGGACGATGTGCTCGTTCTGATGGCTGTAGATGTCGTACTTCCCGACATCGAGATCCTCGAGCACGATCTCGCGCGCCAGCACCTTCTGCTTCCAGGCGGCGTGCTCGGCCTCGGCGGCGTGGAACTCCGGCATGACCTCGCGCGCGAACAACTCGAGCGACACGCAGATGTCCTTGTGGCTGGTCTTGCCGGCCTGGTTCAGCAGGATGACCTGGTCGACGCGGCTCTGCTGGAACTGGCGCAGCTTGCGGCGGATGGTCTCCGGCGAGCCGATCAGGCCCGACTCGAGCGCCTTGCGCTCCTCCGGCCCGCCTTTCCAGCTCTGGTACTCCTCCCAGAGATTGGAGGTGCCCGGCGCGTCGACGCCCTTCCGGCCGTAGTACGACAGCGCAAAGATGAAGAACGTCCAGCCGGCGGCCTTGGCTTCGGCCTCCGCGTCGGTCGGCGCGCACATGAATCCGGACACCATGGCGACGTTGGGATTGCTCGGATACTCGGCGAGCTTCCGGGAGTTGTTCAGCAGGTTGTTGTAGTACTTGTGCACCCAGGCGCGCGCCGCCTCCGGCGTGACGAAGGTGAAGCCGAGCGCGCCCATGCCCCATTCGCCGGCCTTGCCGATGGTCTGGATGTTGGAGCAGGCGACCCACAGCGGCGGATGCGGCTTCTGGAACGGCTTGGGGATCACGTTGCGCGCCGGGAAGTCGTAGTACTGGCCGTGGAACTCCCAGCTGTCGCGCGTGAACATCGGGACGATGGCCTTGACCGCCTCCTCCCAGCGCTCGCGCTTGTCGCGCACGCGGATGTTGAACGGATGCAGCTCGGCCGGTCCCGCCGCCTCGCCCATGCCTAGATCGACGCGTCCGCCCGACAGCAGGTCGAGGGTGGCGATGCGCTCGGCGACGCGGTGCGGCTGATTGGTGGTGAGCTGGACCACGCCATGTCCGAGCCTGATCCGCTTGGTGCGTTGGCTGGCCGCGCCGAGAAAGACCTCCGGCGCCGAGGAGTGCGAGTACTCCTCGAGGAAATGATGCTCGACCTCCCACGCGTAGTCGTAGCCCAACGCATCGGCCAGCTCGATCTGGGTCAATGAATCCTGCAGCAGCTGGTACTCGCTGCTCGGTCCCCAGGGACGTGGCAGCTGATGCTCGTAGAAAATGCCGAATTTCATGTCCGCTCCCTCGCCTTCCTCTCGCCAGGCCGCTCAGGCCTTGGCTTGCCCGCAGAATGTCGCGATGCGCTCCACCAGGGTCGGCACCAGCGCATCCGGCATGTCATGGCCCCATCCCGGATAGGTCTCGATCTCGGCGCCCGGCACCAGGCGCGCCACGTCGCGGCCGCACTCGACCGGCAACAAGGGATCCTCCTCGCCGTGCAGGACCAGCGTCGGCGCCCTCACCGTCTTCAGCAGCTCGACCCTGTTGCCCGAGGCGATGATCGCGAGGTACTGGCGCCCCGCACCCTCGGGATACCAGCGCCGATCGATGTTGATGGCGACGAGTTCCCGCAAAGCGTCCTCGGAGGCGGGATAGCCGGGGCTGCCGATGGCCGCACGCACCTTCATGCCGTGGGCGATCAACTGATCGCGCGCCGGCCCGGACGGCAGCGCGGTCAGCATGGCCAGCGCCTCCGGCTTGCCGAGCGGCAGGCCCGGCCGGCCGCTGGTCGAGAAGATCGACACGAGGGAACGTGTCCGCTGCGGTGCCACGCCGGCGATCGTCTGGGCGATCATGCCGCCCATCGAGCCGCCGACGATATGCGCGCGGTCGATGCCCAGCGCATCGAGCAGTCCGGTCCCGTCCGCCGCCATGTCGCTCACCAGGTAAGGCGCCGCGACCTTCCTGCCGCCCATCGCATCGCGCAGCGCCCCGGCAATGTCCGGAGGCCCCCACGCGCCGAAATCCGTCGACAGGCCGCAATCGCGATTGTCATAGCGGACGACGAAGAACCCCTTGCCGGCCAATCCCTCGCAGAACGCCCTGGGCCACAGGGTGAGTTGGGCGCCGAGACCCATGATGAGCAGCATCGCCGGATCGGCCCGGTTTCCGAATGTCTCGTACTCGATCTCGATGCCATTGGCCTTAGCCCGTGCCACGCGCCCTCCTCGCTCGTTCTCACCTGTCGACCATGACTAGCGCGGCACCGATGAAACAGACAACTCATTCCGCCAACGTCGTAATGCTCGTACTGATTGAGTGGACTTGATATTCATCCCTCGGATCGTGTACTTCATGCAGGTTCCATTTTTGTTCTATTCACAGGACCAAGGTGGTAGCCTTCGATCCAGGAGTTGGGTGCAATGAAGGTTGCAGGACTATTTGCAGGCATTGGCGGCCTCGAGCTGGGGTTGCAGGCAGCCGGGCATGCGCCTGTCATGGCCTGCGAGATTTGGGGGCCAGCTGCTGGCGTCCTGAAGGCCCACTTTCCCAAAGTTTCCAAGCGGCCAGACGTCAGGGAACTGAATTCCTTGCCACGCGCCGTAGACGTGCTCGCGGCAGGCTTCCCATGCCAGGACCTGTCTCAGGCAGGGCTGACCGCCGGCATCTCCGGCAAGAGATCTGGATTGGTCGACCATGTGTTTCGACTTCTCGACAATCGCCGCGTCGAGATTGTCATTCTCGAGAACGTTTCTTTCATGTTGTCCCTCGACAAAGGCGCCGCAATGGATCGCCTGACGAAGGCGTTCGAGGAGAGGGGCTACCGTTGGGCGTATCGAACCGTCAACTCACTGGCGTTTCTGCCACAACGCCGCGAGAGGGTGTTTTTGGTCGCGAGCGTCGGCGAGATCGAGCCACAATCTGTGCTGTTCGCTGACGAGGTAAAGCCTTCCATCAGTCCGACCCGCCTGGATACCCACGCCCATGGGTTTTATTGGACAGAGGGTACGCGCGGCCTGGGTTGGGCGCCGAACGCTGTGCCAACCTTGAAGAATGGGTCGACTATCGGCATTCCCTCCCCGCCGGCGATCCTGCTGCCTTCCGGAAAGATCATCAAACCCGACATCAGGGACGCCGAGCGGCTGCAGGGCTTTCCCAGCGACTGGACTTCCTCTGCTCCAGAGAGGCAACGCTGGTCGCTCGTCGGAAATGCCGTGTCGGTTCCCGTTGCCAAGTGGCTCGGAGAACGCCTGCAGATGCCTGGCCTGTACGAGCGCGACCGCGATCGCGATTGGTCGAGAAAGCCTGGTGCCTTTCCGCGGGCCGCGAGGTTCGATGGTAGTCGGCGGCACGTTGTCGAGATCAGTGACTTCCCGGCTTGGGTCCGCCGCCCCGATCTGCACGAATTCTTGCATCATCCCGGCGTACCGCTCTCCGAACGTGCAACCACCGGATTTCTCAAGCGCGCAGAAGCGTCGTCTCTTCGATTTGTGCCGGGATTCCTCGATGCGGTCCGTTTACATCTGCGAAAGATGGCAGATGCGCGACTGCAGGGTCAGATGGTCGAAGAGCGACTGCTCTCGCCAACGACTGCTCGGGCCGCAGCCTGAGAAGGCATGCCGCGCGGTACCTCGAGAGGAACCGATCCGCAGCGCAGCGCGCTAATGAAGCGCGTGCGTCAGAAGGGAACTCCGCTCGAGGTGGAAGTCGCCAGGATCTGCACTTCGTTGGGCCTGCGATACCGACGCAATGTCAAGTCATTGCCCGGGTCGCCCGATCTCGCGAACAAGACGGGAAAATGGGCCATCTTCGTGAACGGTTGCTTCTGGCATCATCACGCCAACTGCAGGTTGGCGACTATCCCGACACGAAATGCCCGCTTCTGGCAGCAAAAATTCTCGATGAACCGACTACGAGACGCTCGCAAGATCCGGCAACTCGAGTGCCTGGGATTCCGGGTCGCGGTCGTCTGGCAATGCGAACTGGCCAAGAATCGTCGCATTGTCGGACGCCTTTCAAATCTGGCCGAAGCGCGTATCGTAAAGGCCACGTAGCCGGTCGATCATCGAGGTGTAGTGATAGACTTCGCCCGCCTGCGGTGCAGGATGTGCGGTCACGAGCTCGACCTTCGACCCGTCGTTGGGACAGTCGACTACCACGATACTCAGCGCGTCGTAGCCTTCGGTGCCTGCCTTCGATCTCCTCGGAAGCTGCTTCACCTTGTCCATCGTGATGTTCACCGACTTGGGTTGATCGTGAACGTTCCACTTTTCATTGTCCACGTGGTGCCTCTCGTTGCGGCCGGGACTCAGAAATTTCCGGGCGGCATTCACCATGACGAATCCGGCTGCGATTGCCAGATCGTGCGAACCGTGAATTGTCTGATGGCTGGAGTTCAGCTCGTCATAGAGTCGCGGGAGCGCCTTTTGGTGAGCGGTCATGCAGGCCTTCGCCTCCAAGGCGAGGAGGACGTTGCCCACGGGGGCTTGGCGTAACTCGGGCAGAGCCCGCAACTCGTCGAGCTCTCCTGCCGAGAGCTCGATTCTATGGTGCTCGGCCAATCCGGCCAAAGTGCGCGAACCCGCCTTCGCCGTGCTCGCCGGCAGGCTGATGACCAGATCGAGATCCTTCTTTCGGTCGTTTCGAAAGTCGCGCATCTCGTGGTTGATGCCGAAGCAAACCTTTCCCGATGCGACGTGCGCGCGGAAGAGATTCGATATGCGGAGCAGGTCGAAAACGATCGCCCAGCACGCGATCTTGGAGTGACGATCGCTTCGGCTGTGGTAGTTCCACGCGTTGCCGTGCTGGTCCTCGACCGAGGTCTTGGAAAGTGAGCGGACAAGGATCTCGGTGCCGGAAATCATAGCCCTGATTCTGTTTCTTCGGGCGAAGTCTAACTGCCATCTACACTGGAAGCACTCAATACCGCCCGGTCCTCGCCGCCCACCAATAGGCGAGCGGCTTGCGCCAGGGTGTCAGGCCACCGTCGAGCGACAAGGCCGGAAGCAGGATGGGCAGTGCCGCCTTGTCGATCCTGCTGCGCAAGGCGCGGGCTTCGGCGAGCAGCGCCGCGCGCTCCGGTCCCTCGCCCATCAACCAGGCCGAGCCAACTGTCCGGGCCGCCTGCAGCGTCGCAGCATCAGCGACGCCGAGCACGGCGAGCTCGAGATCGGCCAGTGCGTGGCCCGCGCGCACCACGTCGAGGGCGCCGTCGATTTCCTCCTCTCGGGCGTCGATCAGCGCCTCGAGCCTCTCGGGGGCGAGACGATGACGGCGCACTGCTTCGCTGAGCGCCTCGACGACAGGTTGCGCCCGCGGTGCGCCAGCGCCTGTCGCCTCGGCCACCGCCTCGCGCCACCACTGCAGGCGGATGCGCGCCAGCATGGGCTCTCGCGTGACCGTCGGGGTGCGCGCCAGCTCGTGATCGAAAGCCAGCAGCGCCAGCAGGTCGGAGCGCGCCGGCTCGGGCGCGAACAAGGCGGCGAGGAAGCGATCCCGGTCGGCAGCACGCACCGTTTCGAGCACGTAGCGGTGTGCGGCGTCGGGCGCACGGTAGCCATCCGTCATCGCGGACAGTGACCCAACTGCGACAGTTGAACGCAGCCCCCCGGAGGATTACACTTCCACTCATAGGGATTTGCCAATCCCTTCAATGAGATAAAGGGGGAGATACCGAGATGGGTGCAATATTCACCTCGCCAGGACGCACCGTAGCCGCCGGTGTCGTGCTGCTGATCCTGATCGTCATCGTCGTCGGCCTGCTGACCGGACAGATGGCCAAGATCGATCACAACTGGGCCACCTTCCTCATGCGCTGGTTGCACGTCGTCAGCGGCGTGCTGTGGATCGGCCTTCTCTGGTACCTGAACTTCATACAGGTGCCGACCATGCCGACCATCCAGCCGGTCGAGAGCCGCAGCGCCATCACCAAGTACATTGCCCCGAACGTGTTGTTCTACTTCCGCCACGCCGCCCTCGCCACGGTGATCACGGGCCTGCTGCTGGCGTGGATGCTGGGCTACATCGTGAGCGCGCTGACCCTGCAGAAGGGCTTCGTGATGATCGGCATCGGCATGTGGATGGCGCTCGTCATGGCCTTCAACGTCTGGTTCATCATCTGGCCCAACCAGCAGAAGATCCTCGGCCTGGTCGAGGCGACCGCCGAGGAAAAGGCGGCGGCCGCCAAGCCGGCGCTCTATGCCAGCCGCTTCAACACCATGTTCTCGATCGGCATGCTCTATTGCATGGTGGCGCAACAGAACGCGCCGGTGTGAACACGGCATGGAGCCGAACGTCGAACGGGGCCCGCACGGGCCCCGTTTCTTTTGGCCGATCGCGCTCACGGCCGTCGGGCAAGCGCCAGGCCGACGCCCGCACCGATCAGCAGGCCGCCGGTCAGGCGGTTGCGCAGCCGGACGTGAGCGATCAGCAGAGCGCGCAGTCGGTCGGCCAGCAGCGCCCACACGCCGTCCAGGACGACCGCGATCGCCAGGAAGGTCGCGGCCAGCAGCAGCAGCTGGTCGGACGCCGTCGGGCCGGGAACGATGAACTGCGGCAGGAAGGCGCCGTAGAACAGCAACGTCTTGGGGTTGGTGAGCCCGACCAGGAAGCCGCGCATGAAGATCACCCGGGCCGAGCGAGCCTGCGGACCGACCTGGCTGAGATCGGTCGCCGGTGCGCGCCAGGCGGCGATGCCGAGCCATACCAGGTAGGCGACACCAATCCAGCGCAGCCAATCGAAGCTCGCCGCGAGGAAGCTCAGCACGACGGTGGCTCCCGCCACAGTGAGCGCCAGGTGGACGACGACGGCACTGCTGGTGCCGGCAACCGTCAGCAACCCGAAGCGGGCGCCATGGGCCACGCTGTTGGCGACGATCAGCGCGACGTTCGGTCCCGGGATCACGATCAGGACGACGCAGGCGAGGACGTAGGCGAGGTAGAGGTCGAGGGGCATCATTGCGGATACTGTAGCCGGAATTTCTCTTCTCCGGACCACGGGGTCCGGCCGGCTCTTCCCATCTACAACGGCACCAGGGCGGCGGCCACGCGCCGGCTCTCGGCGAGCAGCACGTTGAAGATCCGGCAGGCCGAGCCGGTGTCGACCACCTCGAGGGCCAGCCCGGCCTGCCTGAGCTCGGCGCGCAGCGCCGGCGGCACGAGGATGGCGCGCGGCCCGCAGCCCAGCACCAGCAGCTCCGGCGGCGGCTCGACCTGGCGGAGCGGTGCCAGGGAGGCGAGCGACAGCTCCTCGACCCGTGCCACTGCCCATTCGACGGTCAACGTGGGCGTCACCAGCACGGGCGTGCGCCAGTCGCGCTCGCCGATCAGGAAGCGGCCGGGACCGTAGCTGCGGATGAGCTGGACACGAGCCGGGTCCGGCGTCGGCAGGGTCTTGTCGTCGGGCGGGCCGGCCGACGGGCCGCTCACGCCCTTGCCTTCTCGGCTTTCTCGTCGTCCCTGTTCAGCTGCTCGGGCCGCAGGTTGAGGTAGACCAGCGTCGCGCCGGCGATCCAGACCGAGGAGTAGGTGCCCACGATGACGCCCCACAGCATGGCGATGGAGAAGCTGTAGAGCACCGGGCCGCCGAACAGGACCAGCGCCAGCACGGCGACGAACATCGTCCCCGAGGTCATCAGCGTGCGGGCCAGCGTCTCGTTGATGCTGAAGTTCAGCAGCTCGACCAGGCCCATCTTCTTGTAGCGGCGCATATTCTCGCGAACGCGATCGAAGATGACCACGGTGTCGTTGATCGAGTAGCCGGCGATGGTCATCAGCGCGGCGAGGGCCGTCAGGCTGAAATCGAGCTGCAGGACCACGAACAGGCCGACCGTGGAGATCACGTCGTGCAGCAGCGCGACCAAGGCGCCGACACCGAACTGCCATTCGAAGCGGAACCAGACGTAGATCGCGATCGCCGCGAGCGTCGCCACGATGGCGATGATTCCGCTGCGCATCAGCTCGTCGCCGATCTTGGGGCCGACCGATTCGGTGCCGCGCAGCTCGTACTTGTCGCCGATCGCGTCCTCGACCAGCTTGATCGCAACCTGCTGGCACCATTCGGCCCGCTGGTCGGGCGTCATCTCGACCTTTGCCGTGTTGACCGAGCCACGCGGCAGCTGGCGCTCCTGGACCGTGAGGCCGACGCGGCTCACCGCGTCGCGCCAGCCGACGGAATCGAGCGCGCTCGGCGCAGTGAACTCCACGTCTCCCGTCCCCGCAGCGCCCGGCTTGACGGCCCAGTTGCCGCCGGCCCGGCGCTTCAGGACGCGGTCGGCGTTGGCGACGCACTGGGCGCTGCCTTCCTGGCGCTGAACGCGGATCAGGGCAGTGCTGGCATCGCCGAACTCCTGGAGCGACACCTCGCCGACATCGAGTGCGCCCACCGTGGCGCGCAGTTGGTCGAGCTGGACCGTGCCCTGCTTGGCGCGGACCTGGACGGCAATGCCGCCTTCGAAATCGATGCCGAAATTGAGGCCGAACACGAGGACGCCGACCAGCGACAGCACGTTGATCACGGTCGAGGCAATGAGCGCCACCCGGCGCTTGCCCATGAAGTCGAAGCTCGTACGGGCGCGAATGAGGTGGTGCGGTCTCCACAACATGGCAGCGCCTCAGATCGGCAATTCGGTCGGCCGCCGGACGCGCACCCAGGTCGCCAGCAGCATGCGGGTGAAGATCGTGGCGGTAAACAGGTGGGTGAGCAGGCCGAGCGTCAGCGAGGTCGCGAAGCCGCGGATCGGACCCGAGCCGAAGCCGAACAGCAGCACGCCGGCGATCAGCGCTGTCAGGTTGGAATCGATGATCGCCGTCAGCGCCCGTTCGTATCCCGTCGCCAGGGCGCTGAACGCCGACCGGCCGTTCGCCTTCTCCTCGCGCACGCGCTCGTAGATCAGCACGTTGGAATCGACGGACATGCCGACGGTCAGCACCAGGCCGGCGATACCGGGAAGGGTCAACGATGCACCGAGGATCGACATGCCGGCGAACACCAGCAGCATGTTGACCAGCATGGCGATGCTGGCGAAGCCGCCGAAGACCGGGCCATAAACGACCAGCATCAGCAGGATGACCAGGGCGGTGCCGATCAGCGCCGCCGTCGTCCCGGACTGGATGGCGTCGGCGCCGAGATCGGCGCCGACAGTGCGCTCCTCGATGATGCTGAGCGTCGCCGGCAGGGCGCCCGACCGCAGCAGCAGGGCCTGCTCCTGGGTCTGCTGCGTGGTGAAGGTGCCAGTGATGATGCCGCTGCCGCCACAGATCGCGCTCTGGACGACCGGGGCACTGATGATCTCGTTGTCGAGCTGGATCGCCAGCCGCTTGCCGACGTTCTGCCGCGTGGCGTTGCAGAATGCCCGTCCGCCAGCGGTGTTGAAGGTGAAGCTGATGATCGGCCGGCCACCCTGCTGCTGCTCGAAGGTCGCCTTGGCATCGTCGAGATCTTCCCCGCCCACGACCACGCGCTTCAGCACCGGCAGGCACTGCGGCTGGTAACGGCGGCAGATCTGCTCGGGCGAGAGCCGCGGGTTGGCCGCCTGGATCTCTTCCCATGCCTTGGGATTGGCGCGGCGCAGCTCCTGCATGCCCTCGCGCGTGGGCACCAGAGAGGTCGTGGGCGGCAGGCTCGTGGGAATGTTGGCGCCGGATTGCGCCACGTCCTCGTTGACCAGATGAAAGGTGAGCTTGGCTGTCTGGTTGATCTTGCGCTTGAGGTCGGTCGTGTCCTTGATGCCCGGTACTTGCAGCAGGATTCGATCGTCGCCCTGCCGCACGATGGTGGGCTCGATGGTGCCGGTCTCATCGACGCGGCGGCGCAGGATCTCGATCGACTGCTCGATGACCTCCTTCTTCCTGTTGAAGAGCTCCTGGTCGGAATAGGCGAGGCGGATGGTGTCACCGCTGCCCGACACGGCGAGCGACGGGTCAACGGCCCGGATCGCTTCGAGGGCCTTCGCGCGCTGCGCCTCGTCCCGCAAGGTGACGATCACGGCGCGGCTCGCCTCGACCGTCACGTCCTTGAGGCCGACCTGCTGCTTGCGCATCTCCGCGCGCACCGAATCGGACAGGTTGGTAAGCCGTTCGTTGAGGACGGTGCGCAGGTCGGCCTCGAGCTGGAAATGCGCGCCGCCCCGCAGGTCGAGGCCGAGATTGATTCGGCTCTGCTGGTACCAGCCGGGCAGGTGATCGAGCACCGCCGCCGGCAGGATATTGGGCAAGGCAAACAGCGCGCCCAGTGCCGTGAAGACGATGACGGCGATGGTCTGCCAGCGGGGAAGATTGAGCATTCCGGTCTTCTATCCGGCCTTTGCGGCTACTTCTTGCCGCCGAACAGGCTGCCCAGCAGGCTCCTGCGCTCGGGCACCGGCGCAGGCGGCGGCAACATGGGCTTCTCGTCCTCCTCGGAATCTTTGGCACCGCGCACCGATTCGCCGCGCGTCACGATGTCCGTGATGGTCTGCTTGACGATGCGCACGCGCACGCCGTCGGCGAGCTCGACCTGCAACTCGTTGTCCGAGATGACTTTGGTGACCAGGCCGATGATGCCGCCGCCGGTCACGACCCGGTCGCCGCGCTTGACGCCGGCCAGCATCTCCCGCTGGGCTCGCACCTTGGCTTGCTGTGGACGGATCAGCAGGAAATAGAAGACCACGAAGATCAGGATCAGCGGGAACAGCTGGACGAGGAAATCGCCGCCGCCACCCGACCCTTGCGCCCATGCCTGGGAAATGAACATCTTCCGCTCCCGATTCTTTCCGGCCCCGTTGGCGCCTTTGGCTGCCGGGCGGCCAAAACGCCCCATTGAAAAGCGCGCGGACTATAGCGACCCCACCCCGCTTTGCAACGCAAGTGCGGGGACGATATGGTCTGGCCCTTTTTTCACGACGCAATCCAATGGATCAAGACCTTAAGGCCACTCTTTCACGCATCGTCGAAGCCCTGGACCGGCTGGCACCGCCCACCCCGCCCGGCGCCGACCTGGCGGCGGCCGAGGCATACGTCTGGCACGCTGCCGGGCATCGCTTCGAGGCCGTGGCCAAGGTGAACCGCGTGGATCTCGGCCTGCTTAAGGGCATCGATCGCCAGAAGGAGACCCTGGTCGAGAACACCAGGCGCTTCGCCAGGGGTCTGCCGGCCAACAACGCCCTGCTCTGGGGCTCGCGCGGCGCCGGCAAGAGCTCGATCGTGAAGGCAGTCCACGCCGCGGTGAATCGCGAGATGGGTGGGCCGCCAGGTCCCCTCGCCCTGGTCGAGATTCATCGCGAGGACATCCCTTCCCTGCCCGTGCTGCTGGCGATGGTTCGCCCGTCGTCCCGGCGCTTCGTGGTGTTCTGCGACGACCTGTCGTTCGACGGCCAGGACGCCGCCTACAAGTCCCTGAAGGCCGTGCTGGAAGGCGGCATCGAGGGCCGGCCCGAGAATGTCGTGTTCTATGCGACGTCGAATCGCCGACACCTGATGCCGCGCGACATGATCGAGAACGAGCGGTCGACGGCAATCAACCCGTCGGAAGCGGTCGAGGAGAAGGTGTCGTTGAGCGACCGCTTCGGCCTCTGGCTCGGCTTCCACAACGCCGACCAGGACACGTTCTTCGCCATGATCGAAGGCTATGCCCGCCATTACGGGCTCGAGGTTCCGTCCGAGACACTGCACAAGCAGGCCATCGAATGGTCGGTGACACGCGGTGCGCGCTCGGGCCGCGTGGCCTGGCAGTTCATCCAGGAGGTCGCCGGCCAGCTCGGCAAGAAGCTGGGGTAGCAACGGAGGTTCCAGCATGGACAACCCCGAGGACGCGATGTTCTCGCCCGCCGTCAAGGCGGAGCAGGCGCGCCTCGGCTCGCGCGCCCAATTCGAAGGCCGCGCCTGGAAATCGGAGATCACCGACGAGCTGCGTCAGTTCCTGGCCGTCGTCGACACCTTCTTCCTGGCGACCGCCAGCGCTGACGGGAGGCCCTACGTGCAACATCGCGGCGGCCCACCCGGGTTCCTCAAGACGATCGGCACCCAAACGCTGGCCTTCGCCGACTTTGCCGGCAACCGCCAGTACATCTCGCTGGGCCATCTCAAGGAAAACGACCGCGCCCACATCTTCATCCCCCACTTCGCCACCCAGCAGCGGGTAAAACTGTGGGGCCGCGCGCGCGTCGTCGAAGGCGACCGCGAGCTGATGGAACGCCTGGTCGATCCGGGCTATCGCGCCCGCCCGGAGCGGGCGATCGCCTTCCGCCTCGAAGCCTGGGACATCAACTGCCGCCAGCATATCGTGCCGCGCTACACGGAGGCCGAGCTCGCGCCTGCGGTCGATCGGCTGGCGCAACGGATCAAGGAGCTGGAGGCGGAGGTCGCGCGGCTGAAGGCACCAACTGCTCCAACCAACAAGACCTCATCCTGAGGAGGTCGCGTAGCGACCGTCTCGAAGGATGGCGATCAGGCACGGTGCTTTGTTGCCCATGCTTCGAGACGCCGCGTCGGGCGCGGCTCCTCAGCATGAGGTCGTGAACTAGTTGAGAAGGCTCCGATTTCTCGGCGCACGGCACGGTCCTTGCTTCCCTTCGGTCGCGAAAGGGAGATTCATGTCCAAGACCCGAGCCGTCACCGTCAATCGTCGCACATTGCTCGCCGCTGCCGGGGCGGCGACCGCAGCCCTCGCCGCGCCGCGCATCCTCCGCGCCCAGGGCAAGGAGGTCGTGGTCGGTGGTGCGGCCAGCCACAAGAACTTCGTCGAGACGGTGATCGCTCCGGTCGTCGAGAAGAAGCTCGGCTGCAAGGTCGTGTTCGAAGGCACCCGCTCGCTGGTCAACCTCGAGAAGATGCAGAAGAACAAGGACAAGCAGTATCTCTCGGTCGTCATGATGGACGATCCGGTGATGATCCCGGCCGTCGCCGAGGGCCTGCTCGAGAAGCTGACGGCCGCCAAGGTGCCGAACCTCGCAATGCTGAAGCCCGGCACCGTCCACATGGACGGGATGTGGTGCAACTACCTGCAGCCCTGGCTCGGCATCGCCTACAACCCGAAGGCGCTCAAGGCGGCGCCGACCTCGTGGGCCGACATCTACGATCCCAAGTACAAGGGTCGCATCATCCTGCCCTCGCTGCAGAACACCGAAGGCCTCGCCAACCTGTTCATGGCGGCCCACCTCGCCACCGGAAAGCCGATGGCGGAGGCTCAGAAAGATGTCGACGCCGGCTTCAAGAAGCTGGTGACGATCAAGCCCAACCTGCTCACGGCCTATACGCAGATGCCGCAGGCCTACAATCTGCTGGAACAGGGCGAAGGCTTCATGATCTCGAGCGCGATCTCGCAGGTTGCCCTGGAACGCAAGGCGAGTGGCGCGCCAGTCGATATCGCCGTCCCCAAGGAAGGCATCTTCGCCATGCCGTCCGGCGTCGCCCTGGTGAAGGGCGGGCCGCAGCCCGAGCTGGCCGCCGGTTTCATCAACGAGATGATCGGCCCCGAGGTCCAGGCCAAGCTTTCGGCGATCACCTTCTCCCTGCCGACCAACAAGGACACGCCGGTGCCGGCCGGCATGCCGACCGGTGTCACGATCCATGGCGTCGACTGGCAGTTCGTGGCGGCCAACCGTGCCGATTGGGTGAAGCGCTGGGATCGCGACATGGCGATGTAGCCCGTTCTCGTGGCTTCCGACCCCTTTCTCGATATCGCCGGCGCGGAAAAGTCGTTCGGCACGGCGACTGTCCTGGGTGGCGTCGATCTCGGAGTCGGCGCCGGCGAGTTCGTCTCGCTGCTGGGCCCGTCGGGCTGCGGCAAGACCACCCTGCTCCGCATCGTCGCCGGCCTGCTGTCGGCCGATCGCGGCACGGTGAAGCTCGACCGGCAGGACATCACGCGCCTGCCGCCGCACAAGCGCGACGTTGGCGTCGTATTCCAGAACTATGCGTTGTTCCCCCATCTCAGCGTGGCCGAGAACGTCGCCTTTGGCCTGAAGGCACGCCGCCGCAGCGGCGCCGAGACGCGGGACGCGGTTCGCCGCTTCCTCGACCTGGTGCATCTGTCCGACTTCGCCGACCGCTCGGTGCGTGCCCTGTCGGGCGGCCAGCAACAGCGTGTCGCGGTTGCACGCGCACTGGCCGTCAAGCCGAAGCTGCTGCTGCTCGACGAGCCGTTCTCGGCGCTCGACCGCAAGCTGCGCGAGACCATGCAGATCGAGCTGCGCCGCCTCTTGCGCGAGCTGGGCACGACTGCGGTGTTCGTCACCCACGACCAGGACGAGGCGCTCACCATGTCGGACCGTATCGCCGTCATGAACCGCGGCGCCATCGAGCAGCTCGCCGATCCCAAGTCGATCTATCGCCAGCCGGCGACGTCGTTCGTGCTGGAGTTCGTCGGCCTGTCCTCACGCCTCACCGGCAAGGTGGCGGCGAGCGAAGCCGGCATCGTGACGGTCGACACGGCGCTCGGCCCGCTGCGCGGGCCGGGCCAGTTCGTGCGAGGCGCCGACGTGCTGCTCGCCGTTCGCCCCGAGCGCATCCGCGCCGGCGCGGGCGAGAACCGGACGACGGCCACGCTGCTCGACGCCGTGTTCCAGGGCTCCAAGGTCCAGCTCCACTTCAAGGCGCCCGACGGCGACCAGCTCATGGCGGAGACGGCCGACCTCGAAAGCGCCGTCCCGCCACCCGGCAGCCCGATGACCCTGGGTTGGGCGATCGCCGATACCCTCGTCTATCCCGCCCGGCCGGCATGACCCCCGCCACGGCCTCGCCACAGCGGCCGCCGTCGCCGTGGCGCGATCCAGTGGCCCTGCTTGCCGTCCCGGCAGTGATCTACTTCGCGGTCGTCTACGCCTACCCCCTGGTCTGGCTGCTGCTGAAGAGCTTCAGCAGCCCGACCGGCTTCACCGTGCAGCCCTACATCGGCTTCCTGAGCGATCCGTTCAACTGGCGGGTCATCGGCAACACGCTTCGTGTTGCCGCCTGGGTGACGCTGTTCTGCCTGATCGTCGGCTATCCCGCCGCCTTCGCCCTGGCGCGGGCCGGAGCCTTCGTCCAGATCGTCATGCTGGTGTCGATCATCTTGCCGCTGTCGATCGGCGCGGTGGTCAAGGCCTTTGCCTGGCAGATCGTGCTGCGCCGCGACGGCGTCGTGTCGCAACTGATGGTCGGGCTCGGCCTGTGGGACGAGCCGCAGCGCCTGCTGTTCACCGAGACGGGCCTTGTGCTGGGCGCTGCCAACATCTTCCTGCCCTTCATGATCCTGCCGATCTACTCGGTGGTGAAGCTGATCGATCCGCGCCTGAGCGAGGCCGGCGCGACCCTGGGCGCTACGCCGCTCTATCGCTTCACCCACGTCACGCTGCCCCTCACCCTGCCGGGCGTCGTCTCCGGCATCGCCTTCGTGTTCTCGATGAGCGTGTCGATGTTCGTCATCCCCTCGCTCCTGGTCGGCGATCGCTTCCAGACGCTCTCGACCCTGACCGGACGGTCGTTCCTGCTGATGCGCAACGAGCAGCTCGGCTCGACGACCGCCGTCGTCCTGCTCGTGCTCGCCGTCAGCATCGTCGTTGCGTCGACCTGGCTCGGTCGCCGCCTCGGGGGTCGCACGTGACCGCTCTCGAGCGCCTGACCCGATACGTCGTGTGGATCGTCGCCGCCGCGACCGTCGTCTTCCTGATGACGCCGCTCGTCGTCACCCTTGCCGTGTCGTTCGGCTCGTCCACGGTTTTCACCCTGCCGCCGCCCGACTGGTCGCTGCGCTGGTACGAGCGGCTCGCCAGCACGCGCGGCCTGCTGCCGGCATTGACCGTCTCCCTGCAGGTCGCCGCCATCTCCACCGTGATCTCGATGGTTTTGGGAACGCTCTGCGCCATCGCCCTGGTACGCGGCCGCTTCCCCGGCCGCGAGGCGATCTCGACCTTCCTCGTGTCGCCCCTGATGCTGCCCGGCCTGGTGATCGGCATCGCCATGCTGCAGGGCTTCAAGTCGATGGGATTGCGCGACGTCTACGCCAGCCTGCTGATCGCGCACGTGGTCATCACCTTGCCGTACATTGTCCGCACGGTCGTCGGCGCCCTGGGACTGTTCGACTTCTCGCTGATCGACGCCGCACGCACGCTGGGCTGCAACTATCCGGCGGCCCTGGTGCGCGTTCTGGTTCCGGCCCTGGCGCCCGCCTTCCTGACATCCGGCATGTTCGCGTTCCTGGCGTCGATGGACAATTATCCCATCTCGATCTTCTTCACCGACGCCTGGACCAAGACCCTGCCGATCCAGATGCTGCAATACGTCGAGGAGCGGCCCGATCCGACCATCGCCGCGATCTCGGCTGGCCTCGTGCTCCTCGCCATCGTCGCCCTCGTGATCGGCGACCGCCTGGTCGGCCTGCGCAAGCTCGCCGATTTCTAGCGGCAGGGCGCCAATCCCTTCGTAGTATCGATCCATGAGAATCCTGATCGCCAATCCCAACACCTCGACCGGCGTCACCGATCGGCTCGTCGCCTCGGCGAAACTGGTCGCGAGCCCTGGCACCGAGCTCCTGCCCATGACCGCAGCGCGCGGCGTGCCCTACATCGCCACACGCGCCGAAGCCGCCATCGGCGCCGCGGCGGCGCTCGAGATGCTGGCGGAGCGGCGGAACGAGATCGACGCCGCGGTGGTCGCGGCGTTCGGCGATCCCGGCCTCGGTGGCGCCCGCGAGCTGTTCGATTTCCCCGTGGTCGGCATGGCCGAAGCCGCGATGCTCGTCGCCTGCACGCTCGGCCGCTCCTTTGCCATCGTGAGCTTTTCGCGGTCGCTCGAGCCGTGGTTCGCCGAGATAGTCGCCTGGCACGGCCTGTCCGGACGCTGCGCCGCCATCCGAACCCTGGACGAAGGCTTCCGCTCGATCGAGGACGTCCAGGAAGAGAAGGAATCCGTGCTGGTCGACCTGGCGCTCGGCACCGTGACCAACGACGCCGCGGATGTCGTCATCCTGGCCGGTGCGCCGCTCGCCGGCCTCGCCAACAAGATTCGCGACCGCGTGCCCGTGCCCCTGGTGGACGGCATCCAGGCCGCCACGGTGATGGCCGAGGGGCTCGTCCGCCTGAAGCCGCGCAAGGCGATTGCAGGCACCTTCCGCCGACCGGGTCCCAAGGACTCGAAGGGCCTCGCCACCGCCCTTGCCGACGTGATCGGCCATCGTGACTCGTGACCTGAAAGGCTACGGCCGCACGCCGCCCGACCCGCGCTGGCCCGGCGGAGCTCGGGTCGCCGTGTCGTTCGTCATCAACTTCGAGGAAGGTGCGGAGATGGCACTGTCCTCGGGCGATCCGACGAACGAGAAGGTCTACGAGGTCACCGACGAGGTCGCGGGCGTGGCCGACCGCTGCATGGAATCGCATTTCGAGTACGGCACCAGGGTCGCCTGGTGGCGGATCGCCGACACGTTGGAGAGGCTCGGCGTGCCGGCGACGGTCAGCACCTGCGGCCGGGCCGCAGAGCTGTCACCCTGGCTGATCGAGGACGCCGTCGCGCGCGGCCACGAAATCTCGTGCCATGGCTGGCGCTGGGAAAAGCACGCGCACATGGCCGAAGCCGACGAGCGTCAGGCCATCGCCCGCACGGTCGAGGTTCTTACGAGCATCGCGGGCCGTCGCCCGGTCGGCTGGCACACCCGATCGACGCCATCCCCCAACACCCGCCGGCTGCTCGTCGAGGAAGGCGGCTTCCTGTACGACAGCGACGACTACTCCGACGACCTGCCGTTCTTCGTCGAGGTTTCGGGCACGCGGCACCTCGTGCTGCCCTACAGCTTCGACACCAACGACATGCACTACCATCAGGGCTTCCACCGCTTCGTCACCGCGCGCGACTTCGCCGACTACACCAGCGATGCCTTCGACACGCTGTGGCGCGAGGGCGAGCGGCATCCCAAGATGATGTCGATCGGCCTGCATCTGCGCATGGTCGGCCGCCCCGGCCGCATCGCCGCCCTCGACCGCATAATGTCGCATATGCGGGCCAAAGGCGGCGCCTGGTTCGCCACCCGCCGCCAGATCGCCGAGCACTGGATCGCGCGTTTTCCATGAAGCGGCGATGATCTCTCTTGCCATCGGGATGACGGATTTGCTGCCATCCGAAGAGCAGCGAGAGACCTTTCGTCGGCCAGCCGAGCACCCCATGCTGAGGAGCGCCCGCAGGGCGCGTTTCGAAGCATGGGCTTCAGGCAAGAACTCCATTGCCCATCCTTCGAGACGCCGCGCCACGCGCGGCTCGTCAGGATGAGGAACATTGTTCGCCGAAATTGGCAAACGGCTAGCGACCGCCCCCTACCCCTTCCCCTTCGGCCGGATGATCTTGATGGTCGACGTGGCATGCACGATCACCCGACCCTTCTCGTCTTTCAGGTCGCCGTCGAGGAAGCCTACCGTTCCGCCCCAGCGCATTACCCGGCCTTCGGCATAGACGATGCCGGGGCCCATGGCCTCGAAGTAGCTGACCTTGAGCTCCAGCGTCGGAACGGCGACGGCGAGCCTGCCCCTGACGATGGCGGCGTTGGCCATCGCCGTGTCGACCATGCCGGCGAGGAACCCTCCCTGGCAGATCGTGCCCTGCGAGTGGCAGAAAGCCGGCACGACCTCGAAGCGGAGGCGCGCATAGCCGCGTGCCGAATCGATGTCGAGCAGCTCGCCGTTCAGGGTGCGGACGGCGTCGGGCACGCTGTCGCGCATTAGCCGCAGGATCTCGGAGTCGTGAGACAGGTCCCTGGGCGCGTGCTGGAAGTCTGGATGAACCGAATTCATGGGGCGCGGACTATAGCGAACGTGCGCCGCGATACACCTTGTCCAGCAGGCCGATCAGGACCTGCATTTCGGACGCCGAAAGGCCGGACGCGATGCGCTTTTCATGGGTCGCGACCAGACGGGTGAAGCGAGCGAGTGCCTTGCTGCCCTGCGGCGTCAGGGCCAGGGCATGGGTGCGGCCATCGGTCGGCGACCGACGACGCACCAGGAGGCCTCGCGACTGCAGGCGATCGAGGATGGGCACGAGGGTGGAACGGTCGATGCCGAGGGCGCGTGCCAGCGTCGTCTGGCTCAGCCCGGCGTTGCGATCGACCAGCACGAGCAGGCCGAACTCGCCCGGCGAGAGCGCCTCGCCCGCCTTCTGGAAGGTCGCGGCGAAATCCTCGAACACCGCCGATTGGGTGCGACGGATGACGTAGCCCAGCAGCGACGGCAGCAGGCCCCGGTCGAGCGCCCCGGCACGTGCCCTGTCGGATGGTTTGGCGGGCGAGCGGCCCATGACCGGATAGGTAGACGGAGATTGTTGGGGGATCAAACGTCTTTGCGGCGTTCCTGGATCGTGTGCAGGGGCGCGGCGACCGCCACTTTCGCGACGACAGGCCGGTCCGACCCGCCTGGCCTGGATTTCCACGGAGGCCTATCCGGCTCCGGGGAAATCCGGGCTAGAATACCGTCGAGTTCGCTTGGGAGTATCCAATGAGGCGGCGTACCGCCCCGCGCTGCGGCCGTCCTGTCGGATTGCCGGCCGCGGCATGAGCTTCGAGGTCCGCATCGTCCAGGTCGGCCGCATCGTCGAGGTGCCTCCGCGCGCCACCATCCTGGCGGCGGCGCGCGATGCCGGCGTCGACTATCCGTTCGGCTGCCAATCGGGTAACTGCGGTGCCTGCAAGTCGCGCCTCGTGCGGGGCGACGTCACGTTGGATGACTACTCGGAGTTCGCCCTGTCGGACGACGAGAGGGCGTGCGGCCTGATCCTCGCCTGTCGCGCAGTACCTCGAGGCAACTGCGAGGTGGCCTGGCTGGAGAACGACGATCCGATCGCTCACCCGAGGCGCCGGCTCGATTGCCGGGTTCGCAGCGTTCTCGACGCCACGCACGACATCAAGCGCGTTCGCCTCGAGGTCGTCTCCGGCGGTCCCTTCCGCTTCTCGGCGGGTCAGTTCGCGTCGGTCACGTTCGAGGGTTGCCCGCCACGCGACTATTCCATGGCAAACGTGCCCGGCGATCCCTTGCTCGAGTTTCACGTCCGCGTCACGGCGAGCGGCGCCACCAGCCTCCATGTCGCCCGGCGACTCGGGATCGGCGACAGCGTCCGGGTCGACGGTCCATTCGGCACGTCGTTCCTGCGCGAAGGTCATCGCGGTCCGATCATCGCCATCGCCGGCGGCTCGGGCATGGCGCCGATCGGCTCGATCGTCGAGCATGCGTTGCAATCGGCATTGCCGCAGCCCATCCATTTCTACTTCGGCGTCCGCACCGAGCAGGATCTCTATCGGCACGACCATTTCATCGCCCAGGCAGTGCGCCATGCGAATTTTCACTTCACGCCGGTGCTGAGCGAAGGCGTCGACGCCAGCTATCGCCGTGGCCTGGTGCATGACGCAGTGGCCGCCGACTTCAACGATCTCGACGGCTGCAAGGCTTACCTTGCCGGCCCGCCGGTCATGGTCGAGGCGGCGAGCGCCCTGCTGGAGCGGCGCGGAATGCGGCGCAGCGACATTCACGCCGATGCTTTCTACACGGCCGC
>JALHMO010000056.1 GCA_022844015.1 Reyranella sp.
ACACGTTCTGCTGGTACCGCAGCGAGAAGAACGACAACGGCTACGCCCATCCGATCGAAGGCCTGTGCGCGGTGATCGATCTCGACCGGGCCGAGGTGCTGCGCATCGACGATTACGGCACGGCCGAGGTGCCGATGGCGAGCCGCAACTACGCGGCGCGCTTTCGGACGATCTTCCGCGACGACGTCAAGCCGCTCGAGATCGTGCAGGCCGAAGGGCCGAGCTTCACCGTCGAGGGCAACGAGGTGCACTGGCAGAGATGGCGTTTCCGAGTCGGCTTCAACGCGCGCGAAGGCCTCGTGCTGCATGAGGTCGGCTACGAGGACGAGGGCCGGCTGCGGCCGGTGCTGCATCGCGCCGCGCTGTCGGAGATGGTGGTGCCCTACGGCCATCCCGGCGGCGGGCACTTCCGCAAGAACGCCTTCGACGTCGGCGAGTACGGCATCGGCGTGCTCGCAAACTCGCTGAAGCTCGGCTGCGACTGCCTGGGCGCCATCCGCTACTTCGACGCCTGGCTGGCCGACAGCAAAGGCGAGCCCTACTGCATCGAAAGCGCGATCTGCCTGCACGAGGAGGATTTCGGCATCCTGTGGAAGCATACCGACCTGTTCACCGGCGAGGTCGACGTGCGGCGTGCCCGCCGGCTGGTCGTGTCGTCGATCTCGACCGTCGGCAACTACGAGTACGGCTCGTTCTGGTACCTCTACCAGGACGGCTCGATCCAGTTCGAGATGAAGGCCACGGGAATACTGAACACCGCCGGCATCCGGCCGGGCGAGGCGCCGCGCTATGGCACCATCGTGTCGCCCGGCGTCTATGCGCACTATCACCAGCACGTCTTCAACATGCGGCTCGACATGGCCGTCGACGGCGAGCGCAACCGCGTCGTCGAGGTCGATACGGTGGCGCTGCCGATGGGGCCCGACAATCCGCACGGCAACGCCTTCACGGTGCGCGAGACCGTGCTGGCGAGCGAGCAGGCGGCACAGCGCAACGTCGACTTCAACGCCGCGCGCTACTGGAAGATCGAGAGCGCGGAGGCGCGCAACGGGCTCGGCCAGCCGACGGCCTATCGGCTGATGTCGACCAGCCCGGTGCCGATCTTCTCCAACCCGCAGTCGAGCGTCGCCCGGCGCGCCGCCTTCATGACCAAGCAGCTCTGGGTCACCGCCTACGACCGCGACGAGATGCATGCTGCCGGGCGCTATCCCAATCAGAGCAAGGGCGGCGACGGCCTGCCGGCGTGGACCAGCGCGGACCGGCCGCTGGTCGATACCGACCTCGTCGTCTGGCACAGCTTCGGCCTCCACCACATCCCGCGACCGGAGGACTTCCCGGTCCAGCCGGTAACCACCGCCGGCTTCATGCTGCAGCCCGTCGGATTCTTCAGCGAGAACCCGGCGCTCGATGTTCCGCCGGCGAAGAGCACGTTGAGCTGCTGCGTGGCGTGAGGTTGTCCTCCCCAGCGAAGCTGGGGAGGAGAGGATTTCACCCGCAACTCTTGTAGCCGGACTGCTTGCAGCGTGCCGCCAGCTCGCGGGCGCGGGCGATCGCCTGAGAAGTCATCGACTGGCCGACCTCGTCGCGCGCCTTGGTGATCACGCCCTTCACCGACTCGGGCGCGTTCCCGGCGGCGAGGTCGAACCACATGTAGGCGAGGCCGTTGTCCTGCGGCACGCCGCGTCCCGTGCGGTAGCGCGAGGCGAGGTCGTTCTCGGCATAGTAGTAGCCCTGCTCGGCCGAGCGCTTCAGCCACTTCACCGATTCGGCCGAGTCGACCGCGACGCCCCAGCCGACGGCGTAGAAGACGCTGAGCGCATGCTGGGCAAGCGGGTCGCCCTGCTCGGCGGAGGCGCGGTACCAGCGCGCCGCCTCGCCGTGGTTCTGCTCGACGCCGAAGCCGTCCTCGTACATTCGGCCGACCAGGTACTGCGCGCGGGGCTGGCCGCGCTCCGCCTCGGGATGCAGCAGGGTGAAGGCCTGGGTGTAGTTCTTGCGCCGAAAGGCCTCCTGGCCATCCTCGAAGGGACCGGCGCCGGCCGGCGGGACCATCGCCAGCACGAGCATCGCGGCGACGAACGGAAGCAATCGACTCATCGTGCAGTGTCCTCTCGTCAGTAGGCCGCTTCGAGCAGGCGCAGCGCCTCGGCGACCTGCGCCTCGGGCGAGCGCGCCCCGGCGTTGGCGTTGAAGTTCTTCACCGTCTCTCCGGCGATCGCGGGAAAGTCCTCGCGCGGGATGTCGAGCTGGCGCAGCCGCGTCGGCATGCCCATGCGCCCGTAGAGCTGCTCGAGCGTGTCGGCCACCGCGAGAGCGGCGTCGCGCGCCGCCATGCCGTCCTGCCAGACCTCGAGGGACTCGGCGACGCGTCGGGCGGCGCGCGGCTCGACCTCCTCGGACAGGCGGATCCTGGGCGCATGCACGACGGCCGTCGATTCGCCCTGGCCGACGCGCGGATAGCGCACGTGCAGGGCGGTCGAGACAGCGTAATTGCCGGAGAAGGCGCCGCCGCGGAAGCGGCGCAGGCCGTCGTCCTCGGCGCGGTTCTGCAGGAAGGCGGCAAGGCAGAGATCGAGACGCAGGGCCGCCTCGTCGGGTTCGTCGGCGAGCCGACGGTAGGCGCCATAGGCGAGGCGGAAGGCCTGATCCTCGTCGCCTGCCGCCAGCGGATTGGCGTCGAGTTGCGCACGGGCGCCGACGAGGCTCGCGAACACCGTCGTGCCGGTCGAGCGGATCAGATCTGCCGGCGTGGCGAGCAGCGCCTCCTCGTCGAGGAAGATCGCCTGCGGCCGCGTCTTGGGGTCGAAGTACTCCATCCGATGGTCGAGGTCGGGATTCTTGAGGCCGGTGCCGGCCCGGTTCATGGCGCTGGTCGGCGTCGTCGGCACGTTGATGATCGGCGGCTTGGGCGCCATCAGGCGCGGGCTGTAGGCGGGCTTGCCCTCGGGGTACTGTGTCATGAGGCGGAGCGGATCGTCCTTCTCGGAGAGGAAGATCGCCACGGCGCGCGTCGCCACGATGACGCTGCCGCCGCCGACCGCAATCAGCAGGTCGGCGCCGGCCGCCGCCGCCGCTTCCCTGGCCGCCGCCACGGAGGCATAGGTCGAGTCCTTCTCGATCGCATCGAAGACGCCGGCATGGCGCTCGCCCAGCGCCACCGCGATGCGCCGCACGGTGTCTGTCCTCCGGTTGATCGACGGCGAGCAGATGACGAAGGCGCGTTTGGCGCCGACGCGCTGGACCGCCTCCCCGAGCCCCTGCTCGAGTGCCTGGCGGCCGCAATGGAGGCGCCACGAATAGCCTGCCGCCCTGAATCCGCTACCGCTCATCGATCTCCCCGCCCGCCTTGCCTCCATGGTTTACCTGCTGCCGCAGAAATCCGCACGTCCGCCGGATTGAATGCGATCGGCTGCCCCAGGCCTACCTTGACGCGATCTTCGCTGCCGGGGACAAATCGACTCCATGGGTCGTTCGTCCGATCACAACCTGATCGCGGTCGCACTCCGGAGGCGATACATGGCTTGCATCGCCCGGCGTGAAAGCCGGATGACGTGACGGATCGCGTCGAGACGAGCCGGCCGCCGGAGCCGCCGGCGCGGCCGTCCCCTTCGCCGCCGCCATCCTCCAGGCGCAAATCCTGGCTGCGCCCGATCCTACTCGTCCTGGTCGTGATCCTGATCGTCGGCATCGGGTTCGAGGGCCTCAAGACGGTGGGCGAGCGATCCATGCCGGTCAGCGAGGCGGCCAAGGGCCCGCCGCTGGTGCGGGTCGCACCGGCCGAGCGGGGCTCCCGCGAGACGAGCCTGACGCTGCCCGGCGATATCACCGCCTTCGAGGAAGCGCCGGTCTATGCCCGGGTCAACGGCTATGTCAGCAAATGGACGGTCGACATCGGGGCGCGGGTCAAGGCCGGCCAGCTTCTGGCGGAGATCGAGACGCCCGAGCTGCACCAATCGCTGCGCCAGGCGCAGGCGCTGGTGCTGCAGGCCAAGGCCAACGCCGAGATCGCCCGCATCACCTTCAACCGCTACCTCGGCCTGGTGAGGACCAATGCCGTGTCGCAGCAGGACGTCGACAACAGCCGCGCCGCCCACGAGGCCCGCCTGGCCGATGTCGCTGCCGCCGAGGCCGAGGTCGGCCGGATCGACGCGACGATCGCCTTCCAGAAGATTTACGCGCCGTTCGACGGCATCGTCGGTGCGCGCAATCTCGCCAAGGCGACGACGGGCGCGCTGATCGATCTCGGTAGCGGGGACGCCAAGGCTTGGCTCTACAGGATCTATCGAATGGATCCGGTACGCGTCTACGTGACCATGCCGCAGGTCTACCTGCCGATGGTCAAGGATGGCCTCGCTGCGGATATCGTGGTCCGCGAATATCCCGACCGCACCTTCAGCGGCAAGGTCGTACGCAACGCCGCATCGCTCGATGCCATCTCGCGCACCATGCTGGTCGAGGTCGAGGTGCCCAACCCCGAGGGCATCCTGCTGCCCGGCCTCTACTCGACCGTCCAGTTCCGGCTGATCAACCCGGCGCCGCCGATCGTCGTCGCCGACTCGTCCATCATCGTGCTCGACGGGGCGCCGCAGGTTGCCATCGTCGACAAGGACGATGTCGTCCAGATGCGCAAGGTTCGGCTCGGCCGCGATTTCGGCAGGTCGGTCGAGGTGCTCGCAGGATGCGACGAAGGCGATCGCGTCATTCTCAACCCGAGCGACCTTCTGAAGAATGGCGACAAAGTCCGTGTCCGGACCGGCAATCCCTAGGCCGGTGCAGGTCCTGCGCGCCCTCGGTGCCGGCCTCGCCGCGTTAGCCAGCCTCGCCGGCTGCGATCCGGTCGGGCCGAACTACGTCCGCCCCGAGGCAACCGTGCCGGCACGGTTCGTCGAAGCCGGGCCGTGGAAGGAGGCGGTGCCGCAGGACTCGATCGCCCGCGGCGACTGGTGGATCATCTTCGGCGATCCCACGCTGAATGGGCTGCAGGCCGAGGCGGTGAGGCGGAACCCCGATCTCAAGGCCGTCGCTGCCCGCGTGCTGCAGGCGCAGGCCATTGCCGGCATCTCGAAGAGCTACATGTATCCCGAGATCCAGGTCGGCGGGCTCGCCCAGCGCTTCGCCAACAACTCCAACTTCGCCGTCCTCGTCGATCCGGCCACGGTCACCGCCAACACGGCGACCATTACCGACGGCTTCAAGGCGGTTCCGCTCTACTCGACGTGGGAGATCGACTTCTGGGGCCGCATCCGCCGCCAGATGGAAGCGGCGATGGCCGAGCTCGGCGCCAGCATCGCGGCATACCAGGTGGCCCTGCTGACCCTGAACGGCGAGATCGCCCAGACCTATTTCGAGCTGCGCACGACGGACGAGCTGCAGCGCGTCATCGCCGAGAACATCGCCCTGCGTCGCGGCACCTTCGAGCTGGTCAGGGTGCGCCGCGCCGACGGGTTGTCGAGCGACGTGGCACTGCTGGAGGCCGAGACCGCGCTGCGCACCATCGAGGCGCAGGCGCCGCCACTCGAGGCGCAGCGCAGCCGGCTGGTCCACAAGCTCGCGGTGCTGACCGGCAGCACCCCCGAGACCCTGACGATCGGCAAGGAGCCCTACCGGCCGGCGATACCGGCGATCCCTGTGGGGCTGCCGTCCGACCTGCTGCAGCGGCGTCCCGACATCGCCCGGGCCGAGCGCGAGCTGGTCGCCTACAATGCCCGGATCGGCGTCGCCGTTGCCGCCTACTTCCCGACCATCCAGCTCACCTCGGCGGTCGGCTTCGAGAGCTTCGCGCTGTCGACCCTGACCCAGCCGACCAGCAACATCTGGGGTATCGGTCTCAGCCTGTTCCAGTCGCTGTTCAATTCCGGCCGCACGACCCTCAACGTCGAACGCACGCGCGCCGCCTACGAGGAGCAGGTGGCGCTCTACCAGGCGCTGCTGCTGAAATCCTTCCAGGAGGTCGAGAACGCGCTCGCCGGGCTGCGCCATCTCGGTCAGCAGGCGCGCCTCCAGCAGATCGCCGTGACCAGCGCCAGCAACACCGCCGGCCTGGCGAGCCAGCGTTTCCAGCAGGGGCTCGTCTCGATGCTGGATGTCCTGACCGCGCAGCGCGCCGTGCTCGCCTCGCGCACCATCGCCGTCCAGATCACCAACGACCAGCTGATGACCACGGTCGCGCTCATCAAGGCGCTGGGCGGCGGCTGGCAGGATCGCGCCCAGCAGGCGCCCGAAGGCCTTCGCACCACGTGGGCGCCGCCGCTCAAGCAGTGATATTCTTGCTCCTCCCCAGCTTCGCTGTTCTGATGAGGACACATCTCAAGAGCGCCTTCGTACTCTTGGACTCGCGGCATTTCGCGGGTCCAGGACGGAGGAACCTCACCCTGAGGAGGCCCGAAGGGCCGTCTCGAATCGGGCGAAGTAGCCTTCGCCCTTTGGTGGCAACCAGTCTTGTTGGTGCCATCCTTCGAGACGCCGCACTATGTGCGGCTCCTCAGGATGAGGATCGTGTTTGTGGCTTACGACCTGCATAGCGTGAGCTGAGGTGTTGTGGCGCTCACGGAAGCCGCAATTAAACGAGAGGAGCGCCACTGGTGGCGAAGTTTGCTCCGCCACCAGTGGCGCGCTCCCGGCCATGACGCCTCCAACGCTCACCGCGCCGACAGCAGCTCCGCGCCTTCCTGCGGCGTCGCTGGGCGCCAATGGCGCCGCATCAGGCTGAAGATCACCGGCACCATCACCAGGGTGGCGACGCAGGCGAGCAGCATGCCGCCGATCACCGCCCGTCCGAGCGGTGCGTTCTGCTCGCCGCCCTCGCTGAGCCCGAGCGACATCGGGATCATGCCGAACACCATGGCGATCACCGTCATGATCACCGGCCGGAAGCGCGCCTCGCCGGCGGCGAGAGCGGCCTGGATCGCGGTCTGGCCTTGGTGCAGGGCGTGCTTGGCGAACGAGATCACCAGGATGCTGTTCGCCGTCGCCACGCCAACCGTCATGATGGCGCCCATCAGCGAGGGCACGCTGAAGGTGGTCTGGGTCAGCAGCAGCATCAGCACGACGCCGCAGAACGCGCCGGGCAGGGCCATGACGATGATGAACGGGTCCGTCCAGGATTGGAAATTGATCACCAGGATCAGGTAGACCAGCAGGGTCGCGGCGAGCAGCCCCTGGCCGAGCTGGTCGAAGGCGAGATCCATGGTCTGGCCCTGGCCTCCCATCTCGATGACGATGCCCTTGGGCAGGCCGACCGATTCCTCGGCGATGATGCGCCGCACGGCGGAGACAACCGAGCCCGTGTCGACGCCCTGGACGTTGGCCATGACGTCGAACGTCACCAGCACGTTGGTATGGTCGACCTGGGCGGGGATCTGCGTGCGGCTGATCTCGGCGATGTTGCCGAGGTACTGGGCCTGGGCGCCGCCGCTGCCGCGGATCGGGATGTTGGTCAGGTCCTCCATGCGGCTCAGCTTGTCCAAGGGCGACTGCACGACCAGCCAGTAGGTGTGACCGGACTCCGGATCGGTCCAGAAGTTGGGATTCACCATCAGGCTCGAGCTCGCCTCCATCAGCACGTTGCGGGCGACATCGCGCTGGGTGAAGCCGGTGAGGCCTTCCTCCCGCGCCATCTTGGCCGCCCGGTCGCGGTCGACGTCGATCTTCAGGGCCGGCTGGTTGAGCCGCTGCTGGATGTGAACGTCGACGGCGCCCGGCACGGCGAGCAGCCGTTTCTCGATCTTCTGGGCGACGGCGTGCAGGGCCTCCATCCTGGCGAGGCCGAACACCTTGATATCGATGGGAGCCGGCAGGCCGAGATTGAGGATCTGGGTCTTCATGTCGCTCGGCTGGAAATAGAAGAGCAGCTCGGGATGCCGTTCCGGCAGCACCTCCCGGAGACGTCGCGCGTACTCCCGGGAGCCGTGGCGACGTGTCGGCTTCAACGCCACCAGGATCTCTCCGTCGGCCGAGCTCGCGGTGATGTTGTCGCTGAAGATGATGTTGTTGGGCTCGGGGATGCCGATATTGTCGAGGATCACGGCGACGTCGTCGCCCATGACCTCGCGCATCGTCTCCTCGACCTTGCTGAAGTAGACTCCGGTTTCCTCGATGCGCGTACCGGTTGGCGCCGAGACATGCAGGCGCAGGCTGCTGCCGTCGACCGGCGGGAAGAAGTCCCGCCCCATCCCCGGCACCGCGAGCGCCGCGAGGATCGTCGCCACGGCGAACACCGCCAGGACGGGAGCCGGATGGCGGAGGGCCCAGCCCAGGAATGTCACGTAGCGGGCACGCAGGCGCATGAAGCCCGAGTCGAAGGCAAGATGAAATCGCCGGAACGGGCCGGGGCTGGAAGCCGTTGTCGCGCCCGACCGTGCGGCGCGGTCGTGCTCGCCGCGGATCAGGTAGTTGGCCAGCACCGGAACCAGCGTGCGCGACAGCAGGTAGGAGGTCGCGATGGCGAACAGGACGGCCAGTGCCATGGGCACGAACAGGAAGCGCGGCGGACCGGTCAGCAGGGCGACCGGCAGGAAGACGATGCAGATGCACAAGGTCGACACGAAGGCCGGGATGGCGATCTCCTGGGCGCCATCGAGGATCGACCGGATCAGGTTCTTCTCCATCGCGAGGTGGCGATGGATGTTCTCCAGCGTGACCGTCGCGTCGTCGACCAGGATGCCGACCGACAGCGCGAGGCCGCCCAGGGTCATCAGGTTGAGCGTGTTGCCGGTGACGCCGAGCAGCAGGATCGAGGTGAAGATGCAGATCGGGATCGAGATGACCACGACCAGGGTGCCGCGCCAGCTGCCGAGGAACACCAGGATCAGGAGGCCGGTCAGGCCGGCCGCGATCAGGCCCTCGACGACGACGCCCTGGATGGCTTCCAGGACGTAGACCGACTGATCGAACAGGATGGTGAACTGCAGGTCGCCCGGCGTCGGGATGGTCTTCAGCACTTGCTTGGTCTGGGCGATGATGTCGAGGGTCGAGACCTCGCCGCTCTTGCCGACCGACAGGAACACCGACTTGTGGCCGTCGAGCCGCACCAGGTTGGTCTGCGGCTGGTAGCCGTCCCGGACATGGGCGACATCGCGCACATAGACGATGTTGCCGCCGCTGCTCTTGATCGGGGTCGCGTTGAGCAGCTCCATCGTGGTCGGGCTGTTGTTCATCTGCAGCATGTACTCGGTCCTGCCGATGCGGACCGAGCCGGTCGGCAGGATGACGTTCTGCTTCAGCATCGCGTTGTTGATGTCGTCCGCCGTCACGCCGTGCGCCATCATCCTGACGGGGTCGAGGTCGATCATGATCACCCGCGCGGTGCCGCCCCAGGGCAAGGGCAACTGGGCGCCTTCGACCGGTGCGATGGCCTGACGCACGGTGAACTGCCCGAAATCGAAGAGCTGGGATTCGGTCAGCGTCTGGCTCGCCAGGGCGACCAGCATGACGGGAACGCTCGACGGGTCGTAGATCAGCACATAGGGCGGAGTCGTGCCGACCGGCATCTTCTTCAGGATGGTCTGCGATGTCGCCGTGACCTGCGCCAGCGCGCGATCGATATCGACCTTGGGATGGAAATAGAGGCGCATCATGCCGATGCCGAAGATGTTGCGCGATTCCATCCGCTTGATGTCGACCACGAACTGCGAGGTGAGAAACTCGCTCCACTCCGTGATCTCGTTGGCCATCTTGGAGGCGGTGAATCCGGGGTACTGCCACAGGATGGTGACGGTAGGCTCCTTGATGGCGGGAAAGATGTCCTTGGGAAGCCGGATGGCCGACCCGACGCCGCCGATGATCAGCATCAGCGACAGGACGACGAACGTGTAGGGCCGGAGCAGGGCTAGCTTGACGATCCACATCTCGGTACCGGCCTAACGAAGGCCGCCCCGTCGTGAATCCGCGTCGCATATCCAGCAAGGGCCAGCTGCGCTCGCTGGCAGACGACGTACAGGCACTCTCAGACGACGGCTCCCCCGGTTGCCGTCATGGGGCCATGCGCCCGTCAGGGCGTCAAGACAGGGCTGTCGGCCGCGTCGACGCCCGACCGGCTTGTCCTGCCCGGCGGCCGTGGAGGAGAGTTTACGCCTCGCCGGAGGTGGCCGGGGCGTGGACGCGGCCCCAGGCCGGCATGACCGCGGCCACGGCGTGTGCCAGCTGATTCTGGAGGTAGGGCTTGGCGATCCTCGGCACGTTGGAGGCGACGCCGCGAGGCAGCTCGGCAAAAGCCGTCGCCAGCAGGACCGGCAGGTCGCGCCAGCGTTGGGCAATCTCCTCGACGAGCTGGGCGCCGGTCATCGTCGGCATGGCGTGATCGGTGATCACCAGGTCGAATGCTTCGCCTTCCGACAGCTTGGCCAGCGCCTGCCGGGCCGAGTTCACACTCGTCACGCGATGGCCGAGATCCTCCAGCATGGCGGCCGTGTTCACCAGGACCTGCGGGTCGTCGTCGACCGCGAGAATGGACAGCGGGAGCAGCCGCTCGGGCTCGGCCAGGGGATTGCCGCGCCCGACCGGCGGGAGCGGCCGGTGCTTCTCCAGGATCGGCAGCCAGAGCGTCGCCGTCGTGCCCGCGCCGGGCTCGCTGGCCAGCGTCAGCTGGCCGCCCAGCTGCTCGGCCATGCCGTGCACCGTGGAGAGGCCTAGGCCGGTCCCCTTGCCCACGCCCTTGGTCGTGAAGAACGGCTCGGTGGCGCGCCTGAGCGTATCCTCGTCCATGCCTTCGCCCCGGTCGATGACCGACAGCAGCACATAGCGGCCGGGCTTGACGCCCGCAGCATCGACGACCTCGTGCACCGTCTCCTCGCGTGCCGCGATCGTCAGCGGACCGCCCTTCGGCATGGCGTCGCGGGCGTTCACGGCAAGGTTCAGCAGGGACATCTCGAGCTGGTTGGGGTCGGCCAGAACCTGGCCGAGCGAGAGGGGGAAGCGGGTCTCCACGCTCACGATCGACCCCAGGGTGTGCTGCAGGAGCTCGGTCATGCCGCGCACCAGCGTGGGGATGTCGACCGGCTCCGGCCGCAGTTCCTGGCCGCGGGCGAAGGCCAGCATGCGTTGCGTGAGGGTGGCGCCGCGATGCGCGGCCTGGAGCGCGTTGTCGATCAAGGTCGACGCGCGGGCATCGTCGCCGACACGCTTGCGAAGCAACTCGAGGCTGCCGATCACCGCGGTGAGCAGGTTGTTGAAGTCGTGCGCGACCCCGCCGGTCAGCCTGCCGATCGCCTCCATCTTCTGGACGCGGAACAGGGTGTCGCGGGTACGTTCGAGCTGGACCTGCGCGTCGCGACGCTCCGTGATGTCGCGCGTCACCTTGGCGAAGCCGAGCAGCGTTCCGTCCGGTGCCCGGATCGGGTCGATGACGACGCTGGCCCAGAAGCGCGTGCCATCCTTGCGCACGCGCCAACCCTCCTTCTCGTAGCGGCCATGGCGTGTCGCCGTCTCGAGCGCCCTCTGCGGCTCGCCCCTGGCGCGGTCCTCCTCGGTGTAGAAACACGAGAAATGCCGGCCGACGATCTCCTCGGGACGATAGCCCTTGATGCGCTGGGCGCCAGCGTTCCAGTTGCTGACCCGGCCGGCCGCGTCGAGCATGTAGATCGCGTAGTCGGTGACGCTCTGCACCAGCAGGCGAAGCTCTTCCTGGCTCTGCAGGAGAGTCTTCGCGGCAGCCTGCCGTTCGGAGAGGTCGCGCGTGACCTTGGCGTAGCCCACGAGCGCACCGGTGGGGCCTCGAATGGGATCGATGACGACATGCGCCCAGTACCGGCTGCCGTCCTTGCGAACCCGCCATCCCTCGGCCTCGAACTTGCCTTCCCGCGCCGCCGTCTCGAGGGCTCGCGCCGGCACGCCGGCGAGCCGGTCCTCGGGTGTGTAGAAGCAGGAGAAGTGGCGGCCGATGACCTCCCGCGCCGTATAGCCATTGAAGCGCTCGGCACCCGTGTTCCAGCTCACCACGCGACCCGATGGGTCGAGCATGTAGATGGCGTAGTCGATGACGGCGTCGACCAGCATGCGGAAGCGATGCTCGTCGGTCAGCGCGCCGACCAGCCCGCTCTCGCTGTCGTTCGAAGCGCGTGGCGGCTGGCCAGATGGGCTCATCCGGCTACCTTCCTGCAGCAAGCGACTGATTTTTCTACCATATTGCACGAGAGGCCAACGCGGGCCCGGAACCGGGGTTGCAATCGGGTCCGATACCCAACGCGGCGCCTGACAGCGACGCGGCGAGCATACACCGGTTCGTGCCCCGTCGGGCCACGCGGCGCCGCGGCCGGCTTTGGCCGCGCACCTCGATGAGATATCGTTCCTGCAAAGCGTCAACGTCATAGGGGGAAAGATGGAGCTCAAGGGAACGGTCGCCGTGATCACGGGCGGCAATGGCGGGCTGGGGCAGCGCATCTGTCACGCTCTCGCGGCAGAGGGCTGTCACATCGCGGTCGTCTATGCCCAGAGCCGGGACCAGGCCGAGGGAGTGGCGCGCGATCTCGAGAAGCATCAGGTCGGCGCCGCCGCCTTCGCCTGCGACGTCACCAGGCGCGAGCAGGTGCAGGCGCTGGTCGACGACGTCGTCAAGCGGTTCGGCCGGCTCGACATCCTTGTCAACGACGCCGCCTACAACAAGTCGATCCCGTTCACCGACCTCGACAGCCTGACCTACGAGGAATGGACGAAGATCATCGACATCAACCTCACGGGGCCGATGCTGTGCACCAAGGCGGTGGCTCCGGTGATGAAGCGCCAGGGCAGCGGGCGGATCGTCAACATATCGTCGGTCGCAGGCCTCGGTCCGACCGGCTCGTCGATCGCCTACGCCGTGTCAAAGGCGGGCCTCATCCATCTCACCAAGTGCATGGCGGTGGCGCTCGCTCCCGAGGTGCTGGTGAACTGCGTGGCCCCGGGCCTGCTCGAGGGCACGCGGGCGACCGCCAACCTGCGGCCCGAGGTGATCGAGAGCGGCCGCCGGCTGTCGCTGCTCGGCAAGGCGGCCGACAAGGACGACGTCGCCGACCAGGTCGTCACGATGTGCCGCACCAACACGACGACCGGCCAGACCCTGGTCATCGACTCGGGGCGGACGTTTCACTGAATCATTTCCCCCTATGAAAATGCGCTGGGAGCGCGCCACTCCAGTGGCGCTCATGGGATGTGTAATCGCAAGAAGAGCGCCACTGGAGTGGCGCGCTCCCAGCCATGAGCTTCCCTCTCGCAGCGCCACCATTTTCTCAGCATCGTGGTGCGCGCTGGCGTGCTGGGGGTCTCCCCAGCGAAGCTGGGGAGGTGTCGGCGTCTTCGCCGACGACTGGGGCTCATGACCCCTCCGTCGCGTATGACGCGACACCTCCCCAGCGGAACTGGGGAGGGAAACGATTATCGCAGCCCCGCAGCGCCCTTGCGCGCCCGCGCGGCGCCCTCGCGGGCCATGTCGCCGCAGAGGCCCGTGTAGGCGGTGGGATCGAGCAGCCTCGCGATCGCCTTGGCATCGACGTGCGCGGCGAGGCGTTCGTCGGCGGCCAGCAGCTCCGCGAACGGCTTGCCCTCGACGAATGCCGCCTGCGCCGCGTCGTACACGATGTCGTGGGCGTGCTGGCGGCCGATCGCCGTGCCGAGATCGAGCATCACGGCCTCGGCCATGATCAGCCCGCCGCCGAGGTCGAGGTTGGCCCGCATGCGCCTGGGGTCGACGCGCAGGCCGCGCATGACCTCGGCCAGCCGGCCCAGCATGTCGCCGGTGGCGACGCAGGCCCGTTGCTCGGCGGCGTCCATCATCAGGCTGGTCGTGCGGTCGGCCTCGTGCTCGGTCGTCATCGCCTCGAGCGCCAGCGGCACCTGGCTGCGTACCTCGGCAGCGGCGGCAATGATGTCCTGGCAGAGCTTGGGATTGCGCTTCTGCGGCATGGTCGAGCTGCCGACCGTGCCAGGGGGCACCGGCTCCTCGACCTCGCCGAACTCGGTCTTCATCAGGGTGTAGATCTCGCGGCCGATCTTGCCGCAGGTGGCGGCGAGCAGGCCGAGCACGCAGATGTTCTCGGCCAGGTGATCGCCGAGCGCGCGCGACGGCACCGTCATCGTGCCGAAGCCCAGCAGCCGGCCGATTGCCTTCTGCACCGGCGGCCCCTGCTTGCCGAGCGAGGCGAAGGTCCCTGCGCCGCCGCCCAGCATGGCGACGAACAGCCGCGGCGCGAGCTGCTGCAGGCGCTCGACGTGGCGCAGCAGCTCGTCGATCCAGACGGCGACCTTGTAGCCGAAGGTGGCCGGCACGGCGTGCTGGCCGTGCGTGCGCCCGGCCATCGGCATGTCGGCGGTCCGCTCGGCCAGGCCGGCCATCGCCGCCAGCACCTCGCCGATCTGGCGCAGGAAGACGGCGTGGGCCTGGCGCAGCACCAGGAGATCGCCGGTCTGGGTGATGTTCTGGGTCGTGGCACCCCAATGAACCCAGCCGCCGTGCGGGTCGCCGACAATGCGCCCGAGCTCCCAGACCAGCGGCACGAGCGTGTGGCCGGTCCGGGCGAGGCCTTCGTCGATGCGCGCCCGATCCATCAGCGCGAGCTGCGCCTTGGCGGCGATCGCCTCGGCTGCCGCGGCCGGGATGATGCCGAGCTCGGCCTGCGCGCGCGCCAGCGCCGCCTCGACGTCGAGCCAGGCCTGCCAACGGTTCTCGAGGCGATAGAGGGCGCGAATGCCGGGATCGGCAACCCGGGTTGCGGTCGGCAGCGTGTCGCTTTCATTGGCCATCGGTGACCACCTCAGTGAGCCAGGAGCAGGGGGATCGGGCAGGACGAGATCACCTTGGCGGTGGCGCCGCCCAGGCCGAGGAAGTTGCTCAACTGGCCGTGGCCGTAGGCGCCCATTACCAGGAGATCGGCCTCCTTGTCCCGGGCATATGCCAGCAGAGCGCGGCCGCGCGCGCGCCCGGACACCGCACCAGCGTCCATCGCCTCGACCGTCACGGCAATGCCGCGGCGTCCGAGGTAGCGCACGAGACGAGGCGCGCCGACGGAATTCGGCTCGGCGCCCGCCATGACGGTCACCCTGCTGGCCTTCTCGAGGAACGGCAGCGCGGCACCGACGGCGCGCGCCGCCTGCACGCTGCCGTTCCAGGCGACGATCACGGACGCCGGCGGATCGGATGGCAGGTTGGGCGGTGCGATCACGACGGGCCGGGCGCAATCGTAGAGCACATGCTTGACGGTCGACGGCGCGATGTTCTCGGCATCGCCGCCCGGCCGGCCGAGCAGCACCAGGCTGGCGTAGCGGCCGAGCGTGATCAGCCGGTCGCGCGTCACGTCGTCGCCGCCGGCGAAGGTCGAGCCGCCGAGCGACTCGACCAGGTCGTGGAAGGCCCGCTTGGACTCGGCGGCGCGCGATCTCAGCCTGTCGTCGGAGAGTCGCTTGAGGAACGGCATTGCCTGCGACGCGATGTCGAGATCGCCCTGATGGGTCTCGGAAAAATGGAGGGCGTCGACGGTGCCGCCGAACATGCGCGCGATCCGGGCCGCGAGGCCGAACGACACCACCGCATCCGGGCCGCCCTCGGATATCGCAAGGATGGATTTGTACATGCTCTCCCCAGTTCCCCTGGTCGCTATCTACTCTACTCCTTATTCCTCCCCAACTTCGTTGGGGAGGTGCCCCCGTAGTCGGGGGCGGAGGGGTCATGGGCTCGAGACTCGTTGCTCATGACCCCTTGTGTCGCCATCGGGATTTTGGCCGCAAAGCGGCGAAAAGCCCTTAGACGGCGACACCTCCCCAATGGAGTTGGGGAGGAAAAAACACTACGCATTCGGATCGCCGGCGTTCGGGAAGAACAGCGGCTCGCCGCCGACCTTGTAGTCGGCGATGGCGCGCTGGCCTTGCGGCGAGACCAGCCAGTCGATGAAGCGCTGGCCCGCCTCCTTCTTCACCGTCGGATGTCTCGCCGGATTGACCAGCATGACGCCGTACTGGTTGAACAGGCGCTTGTCCCCTTGCACGACGATCGCCAGGTCGGCCTTGTTGCGAAACGCCAGCCAGGTGCCGCGATCGGCCAGAAGATAGGCATTGGCCGCTGCAGCCGTGTTGAGCGCGGCGCCCATGCCCTGGCCGATCGCCTTGTACCAGTCGCCCTTGTCGGCGGCGATGTCGACGCCGGCATCCTTCCACAGCCGGAGCTCGGCGACGTGCGTGCCCGACCTGTCGCCCCGCGAGACGAAGGGAAGCTTCCTGTCCTTGATGGCGCGCAACGCCGCGGCGATGTCGGTCGAGCCCTGCACACCTGCCGGATCGCTCTTCGGGCCGATCAGCACGAAGTCGTTGTACATCACGGGATGGCGCCTGACGCCGAACCCTTCGGCCTGGAACTTCTCTTCCTCGGATCTGGCATGAACGAAGACGACATCGGCATCGCCGCGCCGGCCGACGTCGAGCGCTTGTCCCGTGCCGAGCGCCACCACCTTGACCTCGATGCCGGTCGCCGCCTTGAACAGCGGCAGCAGATGGCCGAACAGGCCGGAATCCTGGGTCGACGTCGTCGAGGCGACCAGGATCGAGGGGGCCTGCGCGAGCGCCGGTGCCGCGGCGGCGGAGGACAGCACGGCGATGGCCATCAGGGCGAGGGAGCGGCGGTGGATCTTCATGGCATGGTTCCCCGTTTGCAGGTCAGACGAGCAGCTCGCCGGCGACGAACCGGCGTGCTTCGTCGGTCATGGGCGACTCGAAGAAGCCGGATGCGGCGGCGGTCTCGACGATGCGGCCGCGATGGAGCAGCACGATCTCGCCGGCCAGGCGGCGCGCCTCGCCGAGATCATGCGTCGACAGCACCACCTTGATGCCGCGCTGGCTGACCGCACGAATGATGTCCTCGATCGCCTTGGTCGAGGCGGGATCGAGGCTCGCGGTCGGCTCGTCGAGGAACAGCACATCGGGCTCGCGCGCCAGCGCGCGGGCGAGGGCGAGGCGCTGCTGCTCGCCGGCCGACAGGCGCCGCGCCGGGCGATCGGCGGCACGCGAGAGCCCGACCATGGCGAGCAGCCTTTCGATCGCTTCGTCATGGCCGCCGCGGGCAATGCGCGCAGCCCGGAGCGCGTAGCGGATGTTGGCCGATGTGGTACGACGCAGCATCGTCGGACGCTGGAAGACAATGGCGCGCCGAACCGGCGGCACATGCGCGCGGCCCTGCCAGGTGACGGTCCCGCGCATCGGCGCGACCAGGCCCATCGCGGCGCGCAGCAGGGTCGTCTTGCCGGCTCCATTCGGCCCGATCAGCACGGTCGGCGCGCCCGCGGCAATGGTAAGAGTCACGCGATCGAGCATGGTCGCATTGCCGACGGCAATCGTGACGTTGTCGAGGTCGATCGGCAGATCCGTCATCCGGCGACCCGTTCGGCGGCGCGACGCACCACCCAGGCGAGGGCGTTGACCATCAGGACGATCGCCATCAGCACGATGCCAAGGCCGATCGCCAGCGGCAGGTCGCCCTTCGACGTCTCGAGCGCGATCGCCGTGGTCATGGTCCGGGTGTGGCCCTCGATATTCCCGCCGACGATGATGACGGCGCCGACCTCCGCCGCGGCGCGGCCGAAGCCTGCCAGCAGGGCGGTGATCAGGCTGAAGCGGGCATCCCAGATCAGGGTGCCGACCCTGCCCGGCCATGGAACGTTCATCGCCGTGAGCTCGTCGCGATACTCGAGCCAGAGATCCTCGATCGTCTGGCGCGACAGGGCGGCGATGATCGGCGCGACCAGGATGGTCTGGGCGATCACCATCGCCTGCGGCGTGAACAGGAGCCCCCACGCACCGAGCGGTCCGGAGCGCGACAGGGCGAGATAGACCAGCAGGCCGATCACGACTGGCGGCAGCCCCATCAGGGTGTTCAGCAGCACGATGGCGCCGTCGCGGCCGCGAAACGACGTCAAGGCGATCAGCGCGCCCAGCGGCACGCCGATCAGCGCGGCGAGAAGCACCGCCGACAGGCTGACGATCATCGCCAGCAGGACGATCGAGAACAAGGCCGGATCGCCGCTCAGCACAAGTTGCAGGGCTGAAGCATTGTCAGGCATCGATCGGACCGGCGATCACACTGCGCAGGTGCGGAAGCCCGCGAAGACGTCGCAGCGGTCGGGCGTGAAGAAGTTGCGATAGGCCGGCCGGGCGATGCGCGCGCTGGTCGCCCAGCAGCCGCCGCGCAGCACCTTGCGCGAGCCGAACCACGGCTGCGAGTAATCCTCGTAGGGATCGGCGGCAAAACCGGCGAAGGGCAGGAAGTCGGAGGACGTCCACTCCCACACGTTGCCGATCATCTGCCGGCAGCCGAAGGCGCTGTCGCCGTCGGGGGAGGCACCGACATCGACCGGTGCGTCGTGCGCAAAGTCGAGATTGGCGTGGAGCGGCGACGGATGTGCATCGCCCCAAGGCCAGCGCCGCCGGCCGCCCGCCAGGCGCGTCCGGTCTGCCGATGGCACGCCGACGGCGGCAGCTTCCCATTCGGCCTCGCTCGGCAGGCGCCGCCCGGCCCAGCGGCACCACGCGTCCGCCTCGAACCAGGACACGAAGACGACCGGCGCGTGCGGCGCGATCTCCTCGGGCTGGCGATAGCGGCGCGCCGTCCAGACGCCATCGCGCCTGGGAAGCCAGTAGACCGGGCGCTCGGCGTTGCGGCGCTCGCGCCACGCCCATCCGGCATCGCTCCAGAACTCTCGCGCCCGATATCCGCCGGCCTCGATGAAGGCAGCAAAGTCGGCGTTGGTGACGGGCGCGCGGGCGATCCTGAAGGGCGATAGGACGGTCTCGTGCGCCCATTTCTCGTTGTCGAAGACGAAGCCATCGGCGGGCGTCGAGCTGAGCCACCAGCTGCCGCCGGGAACTGAGACGTCGCCGGGCAAGGCTCCGCCGGCCAGCGGAGGCGCCTTCCCCAGCCCGACCGGAGGGGCATAGGCCAGGGTCTGGCGCGTATAGGTCAGGGCCTCGACGTGCATGTCCTCGTGGCGGATGGCGAGCTCGTAGAAGTAGCGCGCATTCTCGTCGGCCGTGGCCAGCAGCTCCTCCTGCCGGGCGAGGACGTCCGCCATGTAGGCGAAGGTGCCGGCACGGTCCGGCAGGTCGAGCTGCCAGCGCGTGGCGTGCGGCACGGCGCTCGAATCCCACAGCCTGTCGGCGCGCTCGATCAGCGGTGCGCGTCCGGCGGCGTGGCGCAACGTCCAGTATTCGTGGAACCAGGCGACATGACCGATCTCCCACAGCACGGGGTTGACGATGTCGAGGCGCGGCCCCGACAATTCGGCCGATGCCAGATCTTCCGTCAAACGCCGCGTGCGAAGACGGGCCTCGCGCAGTTGCGCCCCGAGCTCGGCAGCGGACGCCCCGCTGGTCGCCCGATGGGCTTGGCCATGTTCCATGAACATCGTCCTTATCACACCGTCGGGTCCGACTTCACGCACCGGCAACCGGGTCGCCGCGACCCGGTGGGCACGCATCCTGCGCCGTCTCGGCCATCGGGTGCACCTGGCAGGCGACTATGACGGCCGGCCTGCCGACCTCATGGTGGCCGTGCACGCCTGGCGCAGTGCCAAGCCGATTGCCGACTTCAAGATGTGCCATCCCGGACGGCCGCTGATCCTGCAGCTGAGCGGTACCGACCTCTATGAGTACCTGTCGAGCGATCCGGCGCCGACGCTGCGTTCCATGGAGTTGGCCGACCGCCTGGTGGCGTTGAACGACCTCGCGTGGCGCGTCGTGCCCCGGCATCTGCGGGCGCGCCTCGCGGTCATTCACCAGTCGGCGACGCCGCTGCCCAACGGCAACCGGCCCAGCCGGCGTGCCGTGATCGTCTCGGTGATCGGCCACCTGCGCGACGTCAAGGATCCCCTGCGGGCCGCCCGGGCGGCGCGCCTCCTGCCGGCGGACAGCCGCATTCGTGTCGCGCAGGTGGGTCGTGCCTATACCGACTCGTGGGCAGGCGAGGCGACGGCCGAGATGGCGGCCAATCCGCGTTATCTCTGGCACGGCGACGTTCCCGCGGCGTCGGTGCGCCGGCTGCTGGCCCGCAGCCACGCCATGGTCATCTCGTCGTCGAGCGAAGGCGGCGCAAATGTCGTCTCGGAAGCCATCGTTGCCGGCGTCCCGGTGCTCGCTTCGCGCGTGGATGGCAATGTCGGGCTGCTCGGCGGCGACTATCCCGGCTATTTTCCGGTCGGCGGCACGGAGAAGCTTGCCCGCCTGATGCGGCGAATCGAATGCGAGCCGGCCTTCGTCACCCGGCTCCGTCGTGCGCTGCGCGAGCGTGCGCCGCTGTTTCGGCCGGCGCGCGAGATCGTCGCCTGGCGCCGCCTGCTTGCCGGCCTGCCCGACTGACCGAGGTCGCTCAGTCCGGGGCCACGGTGAGGAGGTTCACGAGGCGGCGGATCGCAGGTGCAGCGAGGAGGACGACCGGGATCATGGTCGCCCAGGCGATCATCCAGGACATCAGCCAGTGTCGCAGGAAAGTCGCCTCGGCGACGAAGGGCGCACAGGCGATCGCCGCGGCCACCGCCGAGGTCAGCCCGGACTGAATGACGCCGAACACGAAGTGCCCATGATGCCTGGGAATGCGTAACATGCTTTCGCCTCATGCCCGATTGGGGAGCGCTGCGATGACGGCCGGACACGCAATCTTTGCGCCGTTCTGCCGAGCTGAATCGAATGCGCGACGCGATGTTGCGGCGCAGCACCGGAGCCGAGTGGCAAACCGCTGTTTCGCAGACGAATCTCAACGGTTGCCGGGGTGCGCTGCCGTCCTAACGTGTCCGCCATGGGATCGCTCTCGGCACGACAGTGGCTGATTCTGCTGTCGGTGCAGTTCACGACGATCCTGTTCGGGCTGACGGCAACCAGCGTCACCGTCATCCTGCCTCAGCTCAAGGGCGCGCTGTCCGCCACCCAGGACCAGATCTCCTGGGTGCTGACCTTCAATCTGGTGGCCACGGCCATCGCCACGCCGCTGACCGGCTGGCTCGCCGCCAGGCTCGGTTGGCGCACCTTGATGGTCTGCTCGGTGGTCGGGTTCACCGGCGCCTCGATGCTCTGCGGGCTGGTCGATTCGCTCGAGACCATGCTGGCGCTACGAGTGATGCAGGGCGCGTTCGGGGCGCCGATCTTTCCCATGGGACAGACCATCCTGCTGGCCAGCTTCCATCGCCACCAGCATCCCTTCATCATCATGATGTGGGGCGTCGGTGGCGTGATGGGGCCGATCCTCGGGCCGACGTTCGGTGGCCTGGTCTCGGAGCTGCTGAGCTGGCGCTGGACGTTCTTCCTCATCCTGCCGCTCGGCGCGATCGCGGCGTTGACGGTGGTCCTCGCCCTCACCGATCGCGAGAAGGGGACGGCACAGCGCTTCGACCTTGTCGGCTTCGTCTTCATCGGCCTGGCGATCGCCGGCGCCCAGCTGATGTTCGATCGTGGCCAGCGCAACGACTGGTTCCAGTCGCCTGAGATCATCGCCGAGTGCATCGTCGCCGTGGTTTTCTCGATCATGTTCGCGATCCACATGGCGACGGCGCCGGCTCCCATCTTCCAGCCTGCCCTGTTCAGGGATCGCAACTTCGTCGTCGGCACCGCCCTCGTGCTCGTCATGGGCATGCTGCAGTACACGCCCATGGTGCTGTTCCCGCCCCTGCTGCAGGACCTGATGGGCTATCCGGAGGCGATGATCGGCTATCTCGTCGCCGCGCGCGGGCTCGGCAACCTGGCCTCGTTCTGTGTCGTCGCCCAGCTGACCCGCTTCAACCCGCGGCTCTGCCTGTGCCTGGGCCTCGGCATCCAGGCGGTCGCCGGGCTGTGGATGGGCTCGTTCGGCATCACGCTCACCTCGCAGGACGTGATGTGGAGCAACATCCTGCACGGCTTCGGGTTCGGGCTCTGCTACACGCCGATGGCCGTGCTTTCGTTCTCGACCCTGCCGATCCCCCTTATGACCCAGGGCAACGCCCTGTTCTCGCTGATCCGCATGCTGGGCAGCAGCATCTTCGTTTCCCTGACGCTGGTCGTTTTCGCCCATTCGACGGCCGAGGCCAGCGTCAACCTCGCGAGCTCCGTGACGCTGTTCACCCGCGATCTGCTGGGGCCCTGGATCACGATCTTCGGCGATCCCGGCGGCCGCGACGTGCTCGCCCGCCTGGCCTCGGAGATGCAGCGCCAGGCCAGCATGATCGGCTTCATCAACGCCTTTCATCTCTTGACGCTGGTGCCGCTCGTAACGGCGCCGCTCGCCCTGCTGTTCGTGGTCAACCGTGCGTCCGGCCGCGAGCGGCCGTAAAGAAGGAGACGAAGCCATGCCTGTCGATCCGCAGATCCAGATACTGCTCGAGCGCGGCAGCGGCGTGCCGGCGACGCATACGCTGCCGGTAGCCGAGGCGCGGCGGCTCTACGAGGCGCGCATCGCGGCGATGGCGAAGCCGGCCGGGGTGGCCGATGTCGCGATGCTCGGCATCGACGGGCCGGGCGGCCCGCTCGCGGTGCGCCTGTACACGCCGCACGGCCAGGGGCCGTTCCCGCTGATGGTGTTTTTTCACGGCAGCGGCTTCGTGCTGTGCAGCCTCGACACGCACGACAGCATGTGCCGCAATCTGGCGGCGGGCATCGGCTGCGTGGTGGCCTCGGTCGACTACCGCCTCGCGCCCGAGCACAAGTTCCCGGCCGGGCCCGACGATTGCCTCGTCGCGACGCGCTGGCTGGGCGCGCATGCCGCCGAGATCGGCGCCGATCCATCGCGCATCATGGTGGCCGGCGACAGCGCCGGCGGCAATATGGCGGCCGTCACCGCGCTCCGCCTGCGCGACGAGGGCGGCCCGGGGATATGTGGCCAGATGCTGCTCTATCCGGTGACCGACTACCACACGCCGGGCACGCCATCCTATGCCGAGAACGCCGACGGCTACGGGCTGACCCGCAGCACCATGGAATGGTTCTGGCACCACTACCTCGGCGATCCGGCCGAGGCCGGCAACCCGCACGCCTCGCCGCTGCGCGCGCCGAGCCTCGAGCGGCTGCCGCCAGCCTATGTCGTCAGCGCCGAGTACGATCCGCTGCGCGACGAGGCGGAGCGGTATGGCGAGCGATTGCGCGATGCCGGGGTGCCGGTCGAGATCGTGCGCTGCGCCGGCATGAACCACGGCTTCCTGTTCTGGGTCGGCATCGTCGATGGTGCCGACAAGTCGATGGCGGCCGCCTGCGCCTGGGCGCGGCGGACGTTCGGCAAGCAATGATCTCGTGCTAGCTGAGATCGCCGAGCACGAGGTTCTGCGCCTGCGCGATGCCGACCAGGAGGCTCTGCGGGTCGGACGTCACGCTCTGCAACAGCGCGGTGGCATCCGCAGCGTCGATCGCCGCAGACCAGGGCGAAGCGTAGAGCTGCTGGTCGTGGACGTATTCCAGGCTGACCGCGATCCGGTTCATCAGAGTCGAGATGTCCTGGCCTGCCGCGCTGTTCTGGGCGCCGGCCATGATGTCGACCAGGACCGTTCCGACGAAGCCGCCCGACGCCAGGGTCTGCTGGATCTGGTTCGTCCAATAGGTCAACCCTGCCGCGTCGGACAGGCGATTGAAGAGATTGTCGTAGACGCTGTCGATGAAGGCGCTGATCTGCGCCGGCGTCGAGCCTTGCGGGTCAGCCAGGAAGGGATAGAGCGCCGTGGCCTCGCTGCTGACGGCGAACGAGCTGGCGATGTTGGCGAGCACGGTGGCGACGTTGCCCTGGCCGGCGTTGAACTGATCGACCCAGAAGTCGAACCCGGCTGCGTCGGGCGCACGGCCGAAAAAGGCGTCGTAGTTGGCCGCAACCAGCTGCTCGGCATCGAGGGCGAGAAGGTCCAGGGTGGTCGTGGCGCCGGTCAGCACGGGAACGACGTAGATCTGCACGGTGGCGTCGGGGAGGTCGCCGTTGCCGGCATCGTAGCTGAACGAATCGACACCCGTGAACCCGGCGTCGGGGGTGTAGGAGAATGCGCCATTGACCGACAGTTGGTAGGTGCCATGCGCCGTGCTGCCGGAATGCGTAACGGACGTCACGTTGACGTCGTTCGCCGTCACCCCGAGCGCGTCGTCGATCACCAGGGATTGGCCCTGCAGGACAATGTAGGCATCGTCGTGCACCGTGAGCGTCGCCGTGGCCGTCGTCGTCACGACGCTGTTGCCCGCGGCATTGCTGCCCACGCTGAACTGGTTGCCCGCATAGATGCCGTTGAGGCTGAGCTTCGCGATCTGCGTACCCGCCCCATTCACGATGGCGAGGGTGCCACCCGCGCCGCCGGCCTGTGTCCACACGGCATGGTCGAGGATGGTGTACTGGTCGTAGGCGAGCTCGATCGTGTCGCCCGCCGAGAAGCCCAGCAGGGTGGCGGCCGGCACGGCGGCGGCATTCTGCAGTTGAAGCGAGGAGCCGAAGCCATTGACGAAGGTCACCATCCCGCCGCCCGCGCTACCGGCGCCGGCGAGCGACACGGTCGCGTTGGCAATGCTGACGCCGCCGGTGAAGCTGTTGCCGGCACCGAGCTGGATCGTGCCCTCGCCCTGGACATAGAGGCCGCCCGTGCCGGTCAGGACCTCGGCCTGCGTATTGTAGGCAACGCCGTCGAGCACCGGAGCGGCATCGGCGAAGGCGGTGACGACGAGATTGTTGCTGGCGTCGAGCATGCTGCCCGACAGGTCGATCGTGCCGGTGAGCCGTCCCGCGTTGATCAGGACGGCGGCGTCTCCGTTCTGGACGCCAGCGAGGGTATTGGCGAACCACGGGTCGCCGAGGTCGAAGCGGAACTGCAGGGGCGCGCCGTTCGCGTCGGTCGAGTACCACAACGTCCCGGTGCCCAGCCCGCCGGACACCAGGCTGGATTGCGGGATGCCGGCCGGCAGGTTGGGCGGATTGGCGACCACCGGGGCGTAGTGCCGTGAATCGGCAATCGGCTGGGTGAAGGCAACCTGACCGGTGGCGGCGTTTGCCGGAACATTGATGAAGTGCGCGATGTCGCTGCTGTCGACGACCGGCACGGCGTAGACGTGGGCCGCATTCGGCGACAGCCCGTCGCTCAGCGTCGTGCCCCAATCGGCTTGCGGGACCTCGACCGGTGCACCGACCACGATCATGGTGTGGCCGGTGTCCTGGGTCATGGCGAGCACCGAGCCGGAACTGGGGGGCGGTGCCGTCGGGGAATGCGTGGGATTGGTGTAGATCCCGGTTCCGTAGGCAATCAGGTCGCCGGCCTGGAGCGATCCGAAATCGGCGACAGTGACGAACCCGTTGCTGCCGTTCGCCATCTCGCCGAAGAAGTAGGACAGGACATCCGCGCGTGACCACGGCCACGCGCTTTCGTCGAGCGCTGGCTGGCCGCCGGGATTGAAGTAGGGGATCAGCCGGGCCGCTGACTCCACCGCTTGGTGGATTGGCGCCACGGTGTTCAGCGCATAGTTCACCCAGCCCGAGCAGTCGGTGTAGATGGTCGGCGTGCTGGTGCCGGTGAGCGTCGCGATCGGCTGGTCGTTGGCGTTCAGGCCGACGGTCTCGTAGGTGTAGGCGGTGTAGCCGCCATTCGCCGGATTGACGAGTTGCGCTACGGCCAATGCAAACTGCGCGAGAGGTGTCGACACGGTTGACCCCAGATAGTTGCCTTCCCGGTGCACCTTCTAGCAAATCCACGTGACTGTTCAACTGACGTGACGTGCGACCCTGGGGCGAGTAACCCTCAGCATGGCCAGCTAGTCGGAGCCCTTGTTCTCCGACGCGGTCGTCCCATTCCAGGCAAGCTCGAGCGCGTGGGTGCGGATGTCCGGCGGCCACGTCGCCGTATGCTCGACGAAGCGCTCGCGTTCGCCGGCGAACAGGGCGCGCGCGGCTTCCTCGAAGCCGGCAAGGTTGCCAGCCAATGCCGACATGAAACGATAGGTGCGTTCCTGGTTGGTGCGGGCTCGCGTCCGGCCGTGATCGGCGCGCCGTGCCTCGTCGACCAGTCGCCGCAGGGCGGCGGATGCGCCACCCCGCTGCTCCGCCAGCCACTGCCAATGCCGGGGCATCAAGGTGACCTCCCGGGCGACGACACCGAGGCGCGGCCTGCCGCGGCTGCGGCCGGGCGGGCGGGATTCGCCGCCTTCGTCACGCGGCCGGGCTGCCGGCGCCTTCTCGGATCCCGCGAGCCGGCTCACGACCTCGGCGGTGGTACCTCGGAGATCGAGATCGATCACCGAGCCCGTCGCATCGTCGAAGACGAGGATCGATCCGTCCGGCTTCTTCAACAGGACCGTTTTCACGGCGAGGGCGACGTCGACCAGCGACCCCTGCGCGATACGTTGGAACGCGTCGAATGCGGTGCAGGTCCGGGTCAGGGCGGTCATGGTAGAAGATATACCCGGATGAAATTCCTTGAGTCAATAACATCCGGGTAATATTATGCTTCTGAGCACATTGATCGAGGATCGGCACCGTGACCCCCAAGGAGAAGAAGGTGGCGATCGCCGCCTACAAGAAGCGCGAGGTGATTGGCGGCATCTACGCCGTGCGCTGCCTGGCGAGCGGCCGGCGCTGGATCGGGCACGCCGCCAACCTTGCGACGATTCAGAACCGTCTCTGGTTCGCCTTGCGCCTGGGAACAAGCCCGCACCGGACATTGCAGGCCGCGTGGAACGCGAGCGGCGTCGAGAGCTTCGCATTCGAGGAGGTCGAGCGTCTGGACGACGAGGCGCTGGCCTTCGTCCGCGCCAGGACGGCCAGGGAGAGGCATGCCTACTGGTGCTCGGCGCTCGACGCCGAGGCGATCTGAGCGTCCCTCAATGGGGTGCAGAGAGCTTCACGGAATGTCGGAAGCCCGCGACTCATAAGCGCTTTTCTCAGATCTCCTCCCCAGCTTCGCTTCAGCGACTCTGGGGAGGAAAGAGTTTGCGCCTTTGGGCCCGCGATGAAGGCCGCGCTACCCGGCGACGCCGACGAGCTCGACGACCAGGTGGCCGCCGGCGCTCGCCGTGGCCGAGTAGTGCGCGATCTGCGCCTGGGCGGCGGCGACGCTGGCCGCCGACCCGTCGACGCCCTGCATGACGGCACGTGCCCAGCCGACCTCGCTCAAGCCGGCATTGATGGCGAACTCCTCGCCAATGGCGTGCTTGCTGGCAAGATACTGGGCGTCGGCCGGACTGCCGGTCGAGGCTTGGGCGCCATAGATCACCGCGAGCACGAAAGTGTCACGGCTGCAGACCCCGGTTTCCAGATCGTGCATCCAGTAGTTCAGGCCCGGCGCGTCGGGAGCCCGCCCGAGCACGTTGTCGTAGACTTGGGTGACAAACGCTTCGGTCGATTGGCCGGCCGGGAAGGCGGCAAGGCTCTCGGCCTGGACGAAGAAGCTCTTGGCGATCTGCTGCAGGCTCATCCCGTCGGCCAACCGGCTCGCCCAGTAGAACAGGCCGACCGCGTCGGGCGCGCGGTCGAAGTAGGCGATGTACATGTCGGTGAGATCGTCGAGCTTGTGCCCGGGCAGAGAGGCGACGCTGCAGAACCAGTCGGTCTGCAGCGTCACGTCGGCGAATTCCATCTGCTCGATGCCGATCAACGTGTCGACGCCGTCGCTGCCGACATTGTCCTGCACCTCCACACTGTCCGGCCCGACCAGCAGGGTGTAGTTGCTCGACGGACCGGAAAAGACGGCGGTATCGATCGTCACGACGTGATCGCCGGGATGGAAGGCCTGGACAGTGCCGAAGTCGAGGAAGGCGGCCGACTCGGCTTCATCGTCGTCCTCGTCGGCGAGGTCCGTCCACAGGGCGAGATTGTCGGTGATGTCGTGAATTGCCGTGTCGTTGCCGTTGGTGTTCTCGATCTTTTTGCCGCTGATCACGTGCACGTCGTCGAGCGTCAGCTCGGCTTTGTAGGCCGCCCAGGCGGCCGACAGCTCCGCCGCCGACATCACGACGCCGTTCAGCTTGTAGGTGAGCGTGGGATCGAGATGATCGAGGAAGCCCTTCAGCCGGTTCTCGTAGTTCTCCCAGGCCTTCCAGTTGGCGTTGGCGCCCGGCGGGCTGACCGCGCCGCGTGACATCCCGATGAAGTCGGCCTCCGACACGATCGAGCCGTCCGCCGCCAAGTGATCGCCGATCAGGAGATCGTCGCCGGCGCGACCCTTCAGGATGTCGGAGCCGAAGCCGCCGACCAGGATATCGTCGGCGGCGGCGCCCCTCAGGTTGTCGTTCAGGCCAAGTCCCGCGAGGTAGTAGCGAAGGAGGTCGTTGGTTCCGGTCAAGGTGTCGGCCAGCGCGTCGCTGCCGATGATCGCTTGATCGTAGATATGGTCCGTGCCCTCGATCGTTGCGGTCGGCATGGGAATGTCCTTGTTGTGGTGCCTGATATCTAGTGCAGTGCCAGCGACGTCTGAACGCCTGGGGCTGGGAAAGGTTCGCCAGTCACCGCATGGTCACGGGTTTCGCGCCGGCGGGTCAGTCGCCCGGCCGCGAGCCGCCGCTATTGACAAGATTTCAACGCGCAACGGATAGTCCATCAGCCGTGCACGGCGCGCAGAGAACAACCAATGCGCCGTGACCCTCTGGGAGGAGGATCCATGTTTCGGCAAGTTACCAAGGTGGCGGCGTTGGCCGCTGTCGCGATCGTTGGCGCCCTGTCGCCACTCCATGCCCAGGACCAGAAGGGCACGCTCGTCTTCGCCGTCGAATCGCTGGGCGCCCAGACGCTGGACCCCATCCTCGAGGGCCGGCCCGGCAACGCCGTCTACCAGGCGGTCATGTACGATTCGCTGGTCGGCTTCGACGTCGCCAAGGGCGGCGTCGGGCCGGGTGTCGCCGAGCGCTGGGAACTGTCGCCCGACGGCCTGACCTGGACATTCTTCATCCGTCCAGGCCAGACGTTCCACAACGGCGACAAGCTCACCGCCCACGACGTCAAGTTCAGCCTCGAGCGCCAGATGGGGCCGGGCTCGCTCGCCGCCGCGGCGGCGAGCATGCGGCGCGCCATCAAGAGCATCGAGGTCGTCGATGACCTGACGGTGAAGGTCAACACCACCAGCCCGCAGATCGGCCTGCCGGCCGGGCTGTCGCGCGCCGTCGCGCCGGAAGGCGCCATCATGCCCAAGACCTACATCGAGAAGGTCGGCGAGGAGGAATTCCGCAAGAAGCCGGTCGGCAGCGGCCCGTGGAAGTTCGTGCGCAACGTGCCGGGCGATCGCATCGAGTTCACCGCGGTGACCACGCCGCACTGGCGCGGCCGGCCGCACTTCAAGGACCTTCACGTCCTGCTGGTGCCCGAGGAGAGCACTCGTGTCGCCATGGTGCGCACCGGCGAGGCGGCGATCGCCTCGATCGGGCCCGAGACGATGCTGGGCGCCACTCGCGCCGGGCTGGAGGTGCTGTCGGTGCCGGGCACGATGCAGGCGATCTTCCAGTTCTACGGCACCTGGAAGCCCGAGGTGAAAGACCAGCCGGTCGCCAAGCCGCGGGTGCGCCAAGCGTTGTCCCTGGCGATCGATCGCAAGCAGATAATCGAGCACGTCATGAACGGCAAGGCGCGGATGCCCTATCCGTTCGCGACGTTCGGCTACACCGATTTCTTGAGCGCGCCGCGCTGGGAGAAGTGGGCGGCCGAGGCGTACCGCTACGATCCGGCCCTGGCCAAGAAGATCCTCGCAGAGGAGGGCTATCCGAACGGCTTCGAGCTCAAGTTCGCCAACACCGCCCTGCCGGGTACGCAGTTCATGATCGATATCGGCACCGCGATCGCCGACATGTGGACCAAGATCGGCATCAAGGTGACGCTGAAGCACTACGAGTGGGGTTCCTTCCCGCCGCTCGAGCGCGGCGACCAGGCACAGCTGGCGGGCTGGGCCTCGATGTACCGGACCGCCGGGCGGCCCGATGCGCCGTGGCGCTATAACGGCGCCTTCGCGCCCGACAGCACCCAGCGTCTTTTCGGCGACAAGGACAATTGCGCCGAGACCTGCCAGGACTTCGTCAAGACCTACCGCGCCCTGGTGGCGGAGCTCGATCGCGCCAAGCGCACGGCCCTGACCGATCGCATGGTCGAGATCGCCTCCGACTCGTGGACCGTGGTGCCGATCCTGGAGGGCATGGGCTACTACGCCATCAACACCAAGAAGGTCGGGCGGTTCGAGGCGATTCCGGGCCGGCACGAGCTCGGCGACGTGTTCGAGCGCATCCCGCGCCCCGAGGAGAAGCCCTGGAAGAAGTGAGCGAGACGCCGCCCATGGGCAGGCCATGAAGCAGTACATCGCCCGCCGGCTGCTGCAAGGCGTGATCCTGCTCTGCCTCGTGGCGACGATCGTCTTCTTCCTCGGCCGCATGACCGGCAACCCGGTCGACCTCATGTTGCCCGAGGATGCCACGGCAGAGGATCGCGAGGCCCTGATCCGCACGCTCGGGCTCGACGGCTCGATCTTCGAGCAGTTCGCGATCTTCGTCGGCAACGCGTTCCATGGCGATCTCGGCAACTCGATCCGCATGAAGCAGCCCGCGGTCGAGGCCTTCTTCGACCGGCTGCCCAACACGCTGGTGCTGATCCCGTGGGCGATCCTGCTCGGCATGGCGCTCGGCATTCCGCTCGGCGTGCTGGCGGCGCTCAATCGCGGCGGATGGCTCGACCGCGCCGCCGGCACGGTGGCGGTGCTCGGGGTCGCCGTGCCGAGCTTCTGGCTGGGCGTGCTGCTGATCTTCGTGTTCAGCGTCGAGCTCGGTTGGCTGCCGTCGGGGCGCATGGGCGGGCCGGCCCACTTCGTGCTGCCGGTGATCACGCTCGGCACGTTCCTGGTGGCGGGGTTCATGCGCATCACGCGCTCGGCCATGCTGGATGTGATGGAGAGCGAGTTCGTCAAGCTCGCCCGCATCAAGGGGTTGAGCGAGGCGGTCGTGATCTGGAAGCATTGCCTGCGCAACGCGCTCATCCCGGTCCTGACCCTGTGGGGCGTCTTCGTCGGCAACCTGATCACCGGCGCCATCGTCACGGAGACGGTGTTCGCCTGGCCGGGCATCGGGCGGCTGACATACGAGGCGGTGATCTACCGCGACTTCCCGCTGTTGCAGGCGGTTATCATCCTGAAGTCGATCCTGATCCTGTCCATCAATCTCGGCGTCGATATCCTCTACGCCTACGTCGACCCGAGAATCCGCCTTGCGTAGCGGTGCTCATACTCCTCCTCAGCTTCGCTCACCTGTCACCCTGAGCGCAGCGAAGCATCTCTTTGCCATCCGCTCACGTGTGCTTTGGGCTTCTGGCGAAGAGATCCTTCGCTGCGCTCGGGATGACGTGACCAGCGAAGCTGGGAGGGAGAAGAGAATCTCAGGAGCCGCCCATGGCGATCATTGAACGGCCCCGGGCGTCGAACTGGTGGCGCTGGCGGCTGCGGCTCGGCAGCAGCGCAGGCGTGCGGCGAACCTCGCGGGCACCGTGGATCCCGATCGCCATCATAACCGTGATCGTGGTCATGGCCGTGTTCGCGCCGCTGCTCGCGCCGTACTCGCCGATCGACCAGACCTTGCGCGACAAGCTGTTGCCGCCGGCCTGGATGGCAGGCGGCAGCGACAAGTACCTGCTCGGGACCGACGCCTTCGGCCGCGATCTGCTGAGCCGGCTGATCTACGGCGCACGGGTCAGCCTGATCGTGGCACTGCTGGCGCTGACCGCGGGCGGCGGCGTCGGGCTCGTCGTCGGCATCGTGGCGGGCTACGTCGGGGGGACGGTGGACAGCATCCTGATGCGCTTCGTCGACGCCGCCTTCACCTTCCCGGCAATCCTTTTCGCGCTGCTCCTCGCCGTCACCATGGGACAGGGGCTGGGGACGCTGGTCCTGGCAATCAGCCTGTTGCTGTGGGCGAGCTTCGCCCGTGTCATCCGCGGCGAGGTGCTGACCCTGCGCCAGCGCGACTTCGTGGCGCTGGCCAAGGTGCGCGGCTGCTCGTCCCTGCGGATCATGCTGACCCACATCTTGCCGAATGTGCTCAACACCTTCATGGTCCTGGTCACGCTCAACATCGGCGTCGTCATCATCGCCGAGGCGTCGCTGAGCTTCCTCGGCGCCGGCATCCCGCCGCCGACGCCGACCTGGGGCCTGATGATCTCGGAGGGACGCGGCCGCATCGCCGACGCCTGGTGGGTCGCGCTCATCCCGGGCATCGCCATCACGCTGCTGGTCCTCTCGGTCAACCTGTTCGGCGACTGGCTGCGCGACCGGCTCGACCCACGGCTGCGCCAGTTGTGAGCGGCCGAGCCTTGACCGGCGACATCGTTCTCGAGGTCCGCGACCTGCACACGCATTTCTTCCTGCGCCGCGGCGTGGTGAAGGCGGTCGACGGCGTGAGCTTCCACCTGCGCCGCGGCGAGGTGCTGGGGCTGGTCGGCGAATCGGGCTGCGGCAAGAGCCTGACCGCGCTGTCGCTGATGCGCCTGCTGCCCAAGGGCGGAGCGCGCACGATAAAGGGCGAGGTGCTGCTGGGCGGCGAGAACATCCTCGAGCGCACCCCGGCCGAGATGCGCGAGATCCGCGGCCGGCGCCTCTCCATGGTGCTGCAGGATCCGCAGACCTCGCTCAACCCGGTGTTCTCGATCGGCGACCAGCTGCGCGAGGCGATCCTGCGCCGCCGGCGCGCGCCCGGCGCCGAGCTCGCGCGCGAGGCTGTCGCCGCCTTGCGCGGCGTCGAGATCGCCGCGCCCGAGCAGCGCCTCGGGCAGTATCCCCACCAGATGAGCGGCGGCATGAAGCAGCGCGTGGTCGGCGCCATCGCCATCACCGGCCATCCCGAGGTGCTGATCGCCGACGAGCCGACCACCGCCCTCGACGTCACCATCCAGCTCCAGTACCTGAAGCTGCTCAAGCGCCTGCAGGCCGAGAACGGCATGGCGATCCTGTTCATCACCCACGATTTCGGCGTGGTCGGCCGCATGTGCGATCGCGTCGCGGTGATGTATGCCGGCCGCATTGTCGAATGCGGCCCGGTGCGGCAGATCTTCGAGGCACCCGCGCACCCCTACACGCGCGCCCTGATCGCCTCGGTGCCGAAGATGCACGGCGCGATCGGCCGGCTGGCCACGATCGAGGGACAGCCGCCGTCGCTGATGGACCTGCCGGCAGGCTGCCGCTTCGCGTCGCGCTGCCCGCTCGCCGAGCAGCGATGCCTGGATTCCTATCCGGGAACGGTGCAGGTGGGCGATGAGCACACGGCGGACTGCTGGCGAGTCGCGCGAACCTGAGCCCCGGGTCACGAGTGCGTCCATTCTTGCCAAGGGCATGCGCAGGCTGCACTCTCGCCGACGGGGGCTCGTCGTTCCCGGCGTCCGGTAGCGTTCCATCCGCGTTTCACAAGAAAGATCGAGGGAGGATCTCATGACGGCATCGCGCCGTGCGACCGCCGCTTTGCTTGCTGCGGCGGCCCTGACATTCGGCGTCGCTTCGGCCAGCGCGCAGCAGAACGTCCGCACCGCCACATCGTGGCCGGGCGGCGTCCATCTGGAGCAGTTCGCCCAGGGCTTCTCCAAGCAGGTCGATGCGCTGACTGGCGGCAAGCTCAAGTTCCAGATTTTCCCGGCCGGCACCATCGGCAGCCCGCTCAAGATCACCGAATCGGTGCAGAAGAAGGTTGCCCAGGCCGGCCACTCCTGGCCCGGCTACGACTGGGGCCTCGACAAGACCGCGGCCGTCTTCGGCGGCTATGTCGGGTCGCCGCCGGCCGAGGCGCTGCTGCACTGGATCTATGTCGGCGGCGGCATCGAGCTGTGGCGGCAGTGGCGCATGGAGAAGTTCGGCGTGGTGGCGCTGCCCTGCGGCTCGCATTCGGACGAGATTCACATGGTTTCGCGCAAGCCCATCCGGAAGCTGGAGGACCTGAAGGGGCTCAAGCTTCGGACGTCGGGGGCGTGGGCCGAGATCGCCAACAACCTCGGCGCGTCGACGGTGATCCTGCCGGGCGGCGAGGTCTATCCGGCGCTCGAACGCGGCCTTGTCGACGCCATCGAATGGGCGACGCCCGGCATCAACTTCGCTCTCGGCTTCCACAAGGTCGCCAAGTACGCGATCCTGCCCGGCGTCCACCAGCCGGGCGCCGTGCTCGAATGCATCTTCGACAAGGCGCTGTGGGACGGCTTCGACGCCACCACCAAGAAGCAGATCGAGGCGGCCGCCAAGCTCTCGACCATCGAATCGTGGATGAACATCAACCTCATGGATGCCGACGCGCTCGCCAAGCTGAAGAGCGAAGGCGTCGAGTTCATCCGCGTCGATCAGACCTACATCGACGGCGTGGCCAAGGCGACGCGCGAATGGGAGGACAAGTACATGGCCGCGGACGGCGGCTGGTTCAAGAAGGTGGTCGAATCGCAGCGTGCCTTCATGGAACGATGGAAGCCGTCCGCCGAGTATCGCTCGGAGTTCAGGTAGTCGCCGAACAGATCCGCCGATGCGCGGACTTGTTCGAGCCGTAGATGGCCTCAGCCGTGCTTTCGGGGCGATCGCCGCCGCACTGGTGATCGTCCTGGTGGTCCTCATGCTCTATGACGTGGTGCTGCGATATGTCTTCAATGCGCCGACGATCTGGGGCAACGATCTCAACACGTGGCTGATGGGCGCCTCGTTCGTGCTCTCGATCGCCTACGCCATGTCGACGGACAGCCATGTTCGCGTCGACCTGCTGTACGATCGGCGCACCAGGCCGCGCATCCGGATCTTCGATCTCGTCGGTCTGACGGCGATCGTCCTGCCGACGGTCGCCTGGATCACGCTGGGTCTGTACGATCATTTCATGACGGCCTACCAAAGCGGCGAGCGCTCGGGATCGGGCGGCTGGAACCCGATCGTCTGGCCGTTCAAGCTCGTTCTCCTGGTCGGATTCGCGATCTTCACCGTGCAGATCGTGGCCGAGATCATCAAGCGCGCCGCTTCGCTGATGGGCAGGCCGCTCGACGCGCGCGACGAGATGGGCGACGTCCATGGAGTCTGACGCCGCGCCGCCGGCGCTGCCTCGCCCGGAAGAAGGCGGGACGTTCGCATCTGGCAAACAAGGCCGTCATCCCGACCGGAGCCGAGCGCAGCGAGGCGGAGTGGAGGGACCTTTCCTGTTGCAGCTTCGGCTAGAAAGGTCCCTCGACTGCGCCGCCAATGGCGTTGTAGCCAGCGCCCTTCGGGCGGCTCCGCTCGGGATGACGGATTCACTTGCCATGTGCCAGTGTCTTGCGGGAGCGGCTGCCCGGTGAACGCGCTCTGGATGTTCCCGGCCCTTATCGCGGTGATCCTGACCGGCTTCCCGGTGGCGCTCACCATGATGGCGCTGGCGGTGGTGTTCGGGCTGCATTCGTTCGGCCTCGTCGGCCTGCAATACCAGTTCATCCAGAAGATCGAGGAGGTGGCGACCGCGCAGGTTCTTGCGGCGGTGCCGCTCTTCATCTTCATGGGCGCCATGTTCGAGGCCTCGGGCATCGCCACGCGCCTGTTCGATGCCATCCACATGTGGACGCGTCGCGTCCCCGGCGGAATGGCCGTCGGCACCGTCATAATGTGCGTGATCTTCGCGGCGACCAGCGGCGTCGTTGGCGCCACCGAGACCGTCGTCGGCCTGCTGGCGATCCCCGCCATGCTGAAGTACGGCTACTCGAAGAGCCTGATCTCCGGCACGATCTGCGCCGGCGGTTCGCTCGGCACCATCATCCCGCCCTCGGTGCTGGCCGTCGTCATCGGCCCGGTCGCGAATGCCTCGGTCGGCAACATCCTGCTCGGCATGTTCATTCCGGGCTTCATGCTGGCGATCGCCTACATCGTCTATATCGTCATCCTGTGCACGGTTCGTCCCGATTACGGCCCACGCATCCCGAAAGCGCCCGACGAACCGTCGCTGGCGGCCAAGCTGGCTCTGAGCGGCAAGGTGCTGGTCCCGCCGGTGGTGGTGATCGTCGCCGTCCTCGGCTCGATGATGGCGGGCATCGCCACACCGACCGAAGCATCGGCGACCGGCGCGCTCGGCACCGTGCTGCTGGCGATCGCCTACCGGCGGCTGTCGTGGCCGGTGCTGGTCGAGTCGACGATGCGAACCGTGCGCATCACGGCGATGATCCTGACCATCGTGGCCTGCGGGCAGATGTTCGCCGCCGTCTTCGTCGGCTCGGGCGGGCTCGAAACCCTGCAGGGCTTCCTGAACGACTTCAGCGTCGGCCGCTGGGGCCTGCTGTTCCTGGTCATGTTCATCGTCTTCCTCGCCGGCTTCATGCTGGAGCCCCTGGTGATCATCCTCATGGTGGTGCCGATCACGGTGCCGCTGATCGAGGCGGCAGGCTTCGACAAGGTATGGTTCTGCGTTCTCTTCCTCGTCATGCTGCAGACCGGCTACCTGACGCCGCCGATGGCACCGTCGATCTTCTACCTGCGCGGCATCGCGCCGCCCGAGATCACGCTCCGGCACATGTATCTCGGCATCTGGCCGTTCATCGGGCTGCAGCTGCTGGTAGTGGGATTCCTGCTGTACTTCCCGAAGCTCGTCACATGGTTGCCCGACGCGGTGCTGACCGGCATACGATGAGCCTTCGCGCTCGCACGGTGGCTTCTGCGCGTCGACGGCCGACTGGATTCGCGGCAGTCTCTGCCTGGCCGGGACGGCCGACGGGCCAGCGCTGGCAGGATCTTTGGAGGCTTCCGTCCGCATGAACGACGAGTCGACATCGAGCCGGGAGAAGCCGCTGCTGCAGGTCGAGGGCGTGCGCAAGCACTTCGCCTTCACCAAGGGCATCCTGCTTGCCCGCACGCTCGGCCACGTCAAGGCGGTCGACGGCATCTCCTTCGCCATCCGCGCCGGCGAGACGCTGGGGCTGGTGGGCGAATCGGGCTGCGGCAAGACCACGACCTCGCGCATGATCCTCAACCTCGAGGAGCCCACCGAGGGCCGCATCCTGCTCGACGGCGAGCCGATCCACGGCCTGCAGGGCGCCGAGCTCGCCGCCTATCGGGCCAAGGTGCAGGCGGTGTTCCAGGACCCCTGGTCGTCGCTCAACCCGCGCATGAAGGCCGGCCGCATCATCGCCGAATCGCTGATCGTCAACGGCTGGGGCGACCGGGCCAGGATCGACGAGCGGGTGCAGGAACTGCTGCAGCAGGTCGGCCTGCGGGCCGAGCAGGCGCAGCAGTATCCTCACGAGTTCAGCGGCGGGCAGCGACAGCGCGTGGCGCTCGCCGCGGCGCTCGCCTCGCGGCCCAGGCTGATCGTGCTCGATGAGCCGGTCTCGGCGCTCGACGTATCGATCCGCGCCCAGATGATGAACCTCCTGAAGGACATTCAGGCGCAGGACGGGGTTGCCTACCTGCTGGTGGCGCACGATCTCGCCACGGTGCGGCACATGGCCGACCACACGGTGGTGATGTATCTCGGCAAGATCGTCGAGCGGGCGCCGACGATGGCCCTGTTCGACGACGTGCGTCATCCCTACACGCGGGCGCTGTTCTCGGCCGTTCTGGTGGCGTGGCCGGGGCGGCAGGACGACGAGGTCGAGCTCAAGGGCGAGGTCCCGTCGCCGCTCAACCCGCCGAGCGGCTGCCGCTTCCATACGCGCTGCCCCTACGCCATGGCACGCTGCTCGGCCGAGGAGCCGGTGCTGCGCGACGTCACGCCGGGCCACGCCGTGGCCTGCCACTTGTTCGATAGTGCATAATCGTCCGGTGTCGCCTGGCCGATAGGGCATGGTTCGTCCGTTGTCGCAGAGGGGAGAGTAACAATGTCGCGTCAGCCGTTCGGCCCGTTGCAGGGCGTCAAGGTGGTGTCCTGCTCGACGGCGCAGGCGGGCACGGTTCCCTACATGCTGATGGCCGATCTCGGCGCCGACGTGATCAAGATCGAGGTGCCGGAAGGGGGCGACGGCTCGCGCCGCATGACCGTGCTGCCCAGCATGCCCAGCACCTTCTTCGAGACCAACAATCGCGGCGTGAAGAGCGTCACCCTCAACCTCAAGTCGGCCGAGGGCCGCGCCATCCTGCACAAGCTGGTGGCCCGCGCCGACATCTTCGGCCAGAACTTCCGGCCCGGCGCGGCCGAGAAGAACGGCTTCGGCTACGAGGAGCTGAAGAAGATCAACCCGAAGCTGGTCTATGTCTCGATCTCGGGCTACGGCACGCGCGGCCCCAACGGCCACCTGCCGGGTACCGATTCGATGGCGCAGGCGCTGGGCGGCATCGCCGAGGCCTATTCCATGCCCGGCCAGAAGATGCGCACCGGCATCGCCTCGGTGGCCGATGAAAGCACCGCCATGCTGGCCTTCGGCGGCGCGCTGGCGGCCCTTACGCACGCCCGCACCACGGGCGTCGGCCAGAAGATCGAGCTGTCGCTGCTGGGTTCGCTGGTTCGCCTGATGGGCTGGACCTTCACCACGACGATGTGGCGCAACAAGAATCCGGTGACCGGCCAGGCCCGCATCACCGGCACGGCCGAGCGGCCCGGCATCAGCGCGAGCTTCAACGATCGCGAGGGCAAGCCGCTGGTGTTCCAGCTGACCGGCCCCGAGAACTGGAAGGACGCGATGGGCGCTCTGGGCTTCCTGCCGCGGCTGAAGGAGTCGGGTTTCGAGCATCTCGGCGTGATCATCGACAACGATGCCAAGCGCAACGAGCTGCTGGCCCTGCTCGACGAGCTGTTCGCCACCGGCACGCGCGATGACTGGGTGGCGAAGCTGCGCGGCGCCGACATCGTGTCGGCGCCGATCAACACGATGCTCGAGGCTTCGAACGACCCGGACGTGATCGCCAACGGCTACGTGACCGAGGTCGACTACCCGAAGTTCGGCAGGAAGCTCAAGGTGCACGGCACGCCGTGGCAGTTCTCCGAGACGCCGGCCAGGCCCGGCATCGCCCCCGAGCTCGGCGAGCACAACGCCGAGGTGCTGGCGGAGCTGGGTTACGGCGACGCAGAGATCGCCAGGCTGCGCGCCGGGAAAGTAATCTAGGCGACCCATGAACCGCCCAATGGTCCGGGCCGCGGTGGCACGCGAAGCGCTGCCGGTCATCGAGTTCTTGCAGGAACACCACTACGATATCGGATCGATCAATGCCGACCGGGTCTTGCCCGATGCCGACGGCGAGCTGCGCCTGCTCTGCGTGATGTGCACCGATCGTGACGCGGTTCGCGAGCTTCGTCAGCGGATGCAGCAGGCATTCGTCGATCAGCCGCAAGCGAGCAGGATCACCACCAGGGTGGCCGTCGCCCAGATGCCGCTGGATACCTACATGGTGGCGTTCCCCGAAATCCCGGCAATCGAGGAAAAAGCATGACCTTCTGCTTTCCTCCCCAGCTTCGCTGGGGAGACCCCCAGCACGCCGGCGCGCACCACGATGCTGAGAAAATGGTGGCGCTGCGAGAGGGAAGCTCATGGCTGGGAGCGCGCCACTGGTGGCGGAGTTTACTCCGCCACCAATGGCGCGCTCC
>JALHMO010000057.1 GCA_022844015.1 Reyranella sp.
CGCCCGTCTTAATCGCGTCCGTTTGTTCTGGGGGAAGCTCTCGATGTTCAAGTCGATCCTGGCCGTGTCGGAAGGCGGCCCCGACGCCGCCATGTCGTTCAAGCTCGCCGCGCGGGTGGCGGGGCTGTTCGACGGCGCGGTGGACGCCCTTCATCTGCCGGTCGGTCCGGCGGGCGGCATGGTCGGCGGTCTGGCGATGAGCGGCGAGGCCATGCCGCTGATCATGAACCTCGACGACGAGCGACTCGAGGAGCGCGCCAGGGAAAGCGAGCGCGCCTACAAGGAGCTGGTCGAGCCGGTGAAAGGGGCGACCTTCACGGCGGCCAAGACCGCGACGCTCGATACGCTGGTGGCGATGGGCCGCTGTTCCGACTTGCTGGTGCTGGGCCGGCCGGGCGCCGATCCGGAGAACGTGGCGCCCGCCACCGTCGAGGCGGCGATCCACGAGTGCGCACGCGCGGTCATGATCGCGCCGCCCAATCTCGGCGAGGGAGCATTCGAATCGGTGATCGTCGCCTGGAACGGCAGCTTTCAGGCCGCGCGCGCCGTCGAGTACGCCTTGCCGTTCCTCGCCAAGGCGAAGGAGATCACCATCCTGGTCGCCGGCAGCACGGCCGACGATGTCGGCGCCCCCTATCTCGCGCGCAATCTCGGCCGGCATGGCCTCGAGACGACGATCGACGCGATCGACCCCGGCGCGGTCTCGGCGCGCGCCCGCGGTCGCGCCCTGCTCGACTACACGCATGGCAAGGGATCGAGCCTGCTGGTGATGGGCGCCTATGGCCGCGGTCAGGTGCTGAGCTTCCTCGGCATGGGAGGCGCCACCGCCAAGGTGATTTCGTCCTGCCGCGTGCCTCTCTTGATGGCACACTAGTCGGCTAGGGGCAGGCGCCGGCGGCCTGGGTGACGACGTCGGGGTCGCTGCAGGCGCTGCAGGCGTTGCCGTAGGTCCGACTGGTGCCGTCGCGGCGCAAGCCGCAGGCTGGCCGATAGTCGCGCGTGCACATCTGCGGCCGCGGGTCGGCGCACGGGCCGCCGGCGACCGGAAGCGACTCCGGTGCCAGCTCCGCCTTGGTCATCACGAAGCGGAAGGGTTGGGCACGGTAGTCGCTCAGCGAGCCGATGATGGCGATCTTCGACCCGACCGCCGGCAACGGCGCGAGCGGCCACGCCATGACGATGTGCAGATCGGCGATGTTCGCGGCCTGCGCCACGTCGGTGATCGCCGCCTCGAGGACATCGGGCGTCGCGCTGATGACCTTGACCTGAATCTTGAGCCGGGTGTGCTCGCCCTGCCGCTCGGTAATCGCCTTCCACACCTTCTCCGCGGCCGCCTTGTTGGCGGGCGACACGTCGCGATGACGAAGCACCAGTGCCCAGTCGGTGAACGAGAGCGAGCTCGGGTCGTGCTCCTCGACCACGACGAGGGCCGCCTCGGCCGGCGACAGGGCGCGCGGGATCGACTTGACGAAATTCGCAGGCGGCGCGCGCTCGTTGCCCGCGGCGCGCACCAGGATCTCGGTCCAGCCCTCCTCGCTGCCTCGATAGATGCGGTAGCGCGAGAGGACATAGCGCTCGATGTCGGCGGCGGCGGCATCGCTCTTGGCGGCGCGGGCGATGGCGATCGACCGCGCTCCGTACCAGAAGCCCAGCGCATCGAGCGGCGTGCCCTCGAGCTGCGACACCGCCAGCTGGTAGACATCCTGGAAATTGTCGGGCTCGGCGGCGACGGCGACGCGATAGTGACGGCGCGCCTTCTCGTAGTCCTTGGCTTGCAGCGCCGCATAGCCCAGGGCACCGTTGAACACCGCGCCCATCTGCTCCTTGATGCGGGCGAATGCCTCGTCGGTCAGCAGCACCGGCCTCTGCCACCTGGTCAGGGCGGCCAGCCCGCGCTCGGCCGCCTCGACCATCGGCGCCATCGCCGCCTTGTCGCCCTGCGCCGCCTTGGCGCGCCCGACGAAGACGCGATTGGCGAGCGCCCGCACGTTGTCGGGGTTGATCTGCAGCAGCTTGGCGCTGATCTCGTCGGCCTTGGCGGGCTGGCCGGCGGCCTGCCAGGCCGCCACCGCCTGCTCGTAGGCCTCGAGCTTCAGCACGCTGTTGGGGTACCAGCGGATGAACACGTCCAATGCACTCGCACGCTTGACGGGATCCTTGGTGCTGATCGCTGCCATGTAGCTGTCGTACTCGGCGGGAATCGCGAAATCGCTGCGATTCTGGGCCGAAAGCTCCGCCGAACCGCCGGCAATGGCCACCAACACGGCAAGAACGAGAGAGCGGACAATTGCCACCGCTGCTGCAACTCCTTTCATCGTGACGATCGGGAAATACCGTGACCGTACAGTCGAACTAAGGCAGTCTCCGGGAAGGTTACGGACGAGCGGGGACGAAGACAATGCGTGAGCGGCGCTCATTTGTATTTGCGCTGGTCGCGGCAATCCTGCTGACGGCGCTCGCCGGGGGTCGTGCCGGCGCCCAGCAAGGCGCGCCGCCGCCCGCCGTTCTGGTCCAGGCGGCGGAGAGCGTGCCGATCGCCGACCAGTTCGAGTTCATCGGCCGCGCCGCCGCCGTCGACAAGGTCGAGCTGCGGGCGCGGGTCAAGGGCTTTCTCGGCCCGCGGCTGTTTGCCGACGGCGACCAGGTCAAGAAGGATCAGGTCGTCTTCACCATCGAGCGCGATCCCTACCAGGCGACCGTCGACCAGAAGATCGCCCAGCGCGACGCCGCCCGCGCTGCGCTCACCAACGCCGAGCTGCAGCTCAGGCGGGCCTCCGAGCTCTTGCGCACCAACACCGGCACGCAGGCGACCTACGACCAGCGGCTGAGCGAGCAGCTGCAGGCCAAGGCGCAGCTCGAGGATGCCGGCGCCCAGCTGCGCGACGCCGAGATCCAGCTCTCCTACACCGAGATCAAGTCGCCGATCGACGGCCGCATCGGCCGCGCCGCGTTCTCGCCCGGCAACATCGTCGGGCCCGACAGCGGCGTGCTGGCTACCGTGGTGAGCGAGAAGCCGATCCGGGTGCTGTTCCCGGTGACCCAGCGCGAGTTCCTCGAGGCGCGCCGCGACAAGGCGCAGGGTGATCCGCTGATCGTGCGCCTGCGGCTGGCCGACGGCGCCATCTACGACGAGAAGGGCGAGCTCGACTTCATCGACGTCACGGTCGACCCCAAGACCGACGGCCAGATCGTGCGCGCCACCTTCCCCAACAAGGAAGGCTTCCTGACCGACGGGCAGACCGTGCGGGTGATCCTGGAGTCCGAGAAGCCGCAGACCGTGGTCGCCGTGCCGCAGCAGGCGATCGCTCTCGACCAGACCGGCCCGTACCTCTTCGTGGTCGACGACAAGAACGTGGTCGAGCTGCGGCGCGTCAAGACGGGGGTGGCGCGGAACGGGCTGCTCGCCGTCACCGAAGGGCTGAAACCGGGCGACAAGGTCATCGTCCAGGGCCAGCAGCGGGTGCGCCAGGGCATGACCGTGGCGCCCTCGACAGCGCCGCCGCTCAGCGCGACCAAGAAGCTCTGATCCTATGACCATCTCGTCGCTGTTCATCCGCCGGCCGCGGCTGGCCTTCGTCGTCTCCACGGTCATCACGATTGCCGGCCTGCTGGCGCTGACCGCCCTGCCGGTCGCCCAGTTTCCCGACATCGTGCCGCCGCAGGTCCGCGTCACCGCCACCTACCCGGGCGCCTCGGCGCAGGCGGTCGAGGAGAGCGTCGCCCAGGTAATCGAGGGGCAGGTCAACGGCGTCGAGCGCATGATCTACATGAAGTCGACCTCGGGCGGCGACGGCAGCTATGCGCTGACCATCAGCTTCGAGGTCGGCTCCAACCCCGACCTCAACACCGTCAACGTCACCAACCGCGTCAACCAGGTGCTGGCCCTGCTGCCGCCCGAGGTCCAGCGGCTCGGCGTCACCACCAAGAAGCAGTCCTCGGCGCTGCTGCAGGTCGTCGCGGTCTACTCGCCCAAGGGCACGCGCGACGGGCTGTTCCTGTCCAACTTCTCGACCATCACCCTGCTCGACACGCTGCGCCGCGTGCCGGGCGTCGGCGATGCCACGCTGTTCGGCGCGCTCGACTACTCGATGCGCGTCTGGCTGAACCTCGACCGCATGTCGAGCCTCGACATCACCGCCAACGAGGTGGTGAAGGCGGTGCAGGCGCAGAACATTCAGGCCGCGGTCGGCCTGGTCGGCGCCGCGCCGCTGCTCGACGACGTCGGCTTCCAGCTCAACATCACCACGCAAGGCCGCCTCACGACGGTGGGCGAGTTCGAGAACATCGTGGTGCGCGCCCAGCCCGATGGCGCGCTGGTGCGCATCAAGGACATCGCCCGCGTCGAGCTCGGCGCCAAGACGAGCGATTCGCTCGGCCGCTACAACGGCAAGCCGGCCGCCGGCATCCAGGTCTACCAGCTGCCTGGCGCCAATGCGCTGGCCACCGCCAAGGGCGTGCGTCAGGCGCTGAAGGACCTCGAGCCGCGCTTCCCCGACGACGTCGCCTACGACGTCATGTACGACACCACCGTGTTCGTCGAGGCCACGATCGAGAGCGTGATCCACACGCTGATCGAGGCCTTCGTGCTGGTGGCCATCGTGGTCTTCGTCTTCCTGGGCAACCTCCGCGCCACCCTGATCCCGATCATCGCCGTGCCGGTAGCCCTGATCGGCACCTTCGCCGTCATGCTGGCGATGGGATTCTCGGCCAACACGATCTCGCTGCTCGCCCTGGTGCTGGCGATCGGCATCGTGGTCGACGACGCGATCGTGGTGGTCGAGGCGGTCGAGCACATCCTCGAGCACGAGCCCGAGCTCACGCCCGCCCAGGCGACGGAGAAGGCGATGACCCAGGTCACCGGCCCGATCATCGCCATAACCCTGGTGCTCTTGTCGGTGTTCATCCCGACGGCCTTCATTCCCGGCATCACCGGCCAGCTCTACCAGCAGTTCGCCGTCGCCGTGTCGGTGTCGATGGTGATCTCGGCGATCAACGCGCTGTCGCTGTCGCCGGCGCTGTGCTCGCTGATCCTGCGCCATCGCAAGAAGCCGCGCGGCGTCATGGCGTGGCTGCAGAACGGCATCGACAAGAGCCGCGACGGCTATGTCCGGCTGGTGACGCCGCTCGCCCGGCGCGGCTTCATCGCCCTCCTGCTGGTCGGCGGCTTCATCCTGGCGACCGGCGGCATCGGCAGCCTGGTGCCGTCGGGCTTCCTGCCCGACGAGGACCAGGGCGCCTTCATGGCCGAGTTGCAGCTGCCCGATGCCGCCTCGACCAACCGCACGCTGGCCTCGATCCAGGAGGTCGAGGAGAAGATCATCGGCAAGCCGTGGCTGCAGAGCGTCTTCACGGTCAGCGGCTACAGCCTGCTCGACGGGCTCAACCTGCCCAACCGCGCCCTGGTCGTGGCCGGCCTCAAGCCGTTCGCCGAGCGCAAGGACAGGTCGCTCTCGGTGTTCTATGCGCTGGAGGAGATGAACAAGGCGTTCGCCCAGATCGCCTCGGCCAATGTCTTCGCCTTCAACCTGCCGCCGATCATGGGGCTGGGCAACTCATCGGGCTTCGAGTTCGTGGTGCAATCGCTGGCCGGCGCGCCGCCGGTCGATCTTGCCGCGGTGGCGCGCGGCATGATGGTCGCGGCCCAGCAGGTGCCGCAGCTTGCCGGCGTGTTCACGACCTACGCCGCCTCGACGCCACAGATCAACCTCAAGCTCGACCGCGAGCGCGCCCAGGCGCTGGGCGTGTCGATCTCCGACATCTTCTCGGCAATGCAGACGACGCTGGGCGGCAGCTACACCAACGATTTCAACCTGTTCGGCCGCACCTGGCAGGTCAAGGTCCAGGCCGATGCGGCGGATCGCAGCAACGTCAACGATGTGTTCCGCGTCCGCATCCGCTCGTCGAACGGCGAGCTGGTGCCCTTGCAGGCGGTGGCCAATATCGAGCTGATCACGGCGCCGTCCTCGATCGTGCGCTACAACAACCTGCGCTCGGTCGTGGTGAACGGCGCGCCGGCGCCCGGCTTCTCGACCGGCCAGGCGATCGCCGCCATGGAGGAGCTCGCGCGGACGACGCTGCCGACAGGCTACGGCTACGAATGGACCGGCACGGCGCTGCAGGAGAAGGCGGCGAGCGGCCAGACCGGCTTCATCCTGGCGCTGGCCGTGGTGTTCGCCTACCTGTTCCTGGTCGGCCTCTACGAGAGCACGGCCATCCCGATCGCCGCGCTGCTGTCGGTCGTGGTCGGCCTGTTCGGCGCCATGACCGCACTGTTCCTGTCCGGCCTCGACAACAACATCTTCGCCCAGATCGGCATCGTCGTGCTGATCGCGCTGGCCGCCAAGAACGCCATCCTGATCATCGAGTTCGCCATGGCGGAGCGCGCCAATGGCAAGGACATCGTGACGGCAGCGACCACCGCGGCCGGCCTGCGCTTCCGCGCCGTGATGATGACGTCGTTCGCCTTCATCTTGGGCTTGGTGCCGCTGGTCATCGCCTCCGGCGCCGGCGCCGCCACCCAGCGCGCCGTCGGCACCGCCGTGTTCGGCGGCATGATCGCGGCCTCCATGCTCGGCATCTTCGTCATCCCCGGCCTCTACGTCGCTTTCCAGACCCTGCGCGAGAAGCTCAAGAGCCTGGGTCGCAAGCCGCCAGCCGAGCCGAAGGCCTGACAACGGCGCAACGCTCTTCCCCTCCTCGGCTTCGCCGGACTCCCGACAGGCGTATCATCGCTCGCGTTGATGACACGAGCCGAACGGGAGTGCACAGATGACCTTGAAGATCGAACGATTCCAGCCCGAAGGAATGAATGTCAGGATGTCCCATGGGCAGCCTTCTTATTCACACGTCGTGGCGATCAGCGGTACCGGCAAGATCGTCTACACCGCGGGGCAGCTTGTGCCCGAGACATCGACGGCAATTGCGTCGGCAAGGGCGATATGCGCGCCCAGATGGAGCAGACCTTCCAGAACCTCGACCGATGCCTCAGGGCCGCTGGCGCGACTTGGGCGGACGTGGTGAAGACCAACACCTTCGTCACCGACTTCGACGAATTCCAGAAGTGCGGCGACATTCGCATGCGTTACCTGGGTGTCGCCACCCCGACCAGCACGACGGTCGGCGTCACGCGGCTCGCGGGCCCCGACTTCATGATCGAGATCGAGGCCGTGGCCGTCGTCAATTCGTGAGGCGGTTCGGCGCTGCGAGCGCGCCACTCATTGGCGCTAACTTTGGTCGAAAGCCCAAACAAAACCTCATCCTGAGGAGGCCGCGTAGCGGACGTCTCGAAGGATCGGCCACACACGAAATAGCTGGAAGAACAGTGTCGCAGCACCCGCTCTATAGTCGACCCTTCGAGACGCGGCCCTCCGGGCCGCTCCTCAGGGTGAGGTCCCCTTTGTAGGTTAGCGCCAAAGAGTGGCGCGCTCCCAGCCATGAGTCTCACTCGCCGTTCGGCGTCTTCTGCCGGGGATGGACGACGTCCTTGAAATCGTCGAACCCCTTCCATGCCGGCTCGGGCGGCTGGTAATCGGGGCGCGGCGCGTACTTCGACGGTTCCTCCGCGCCGGGCGTCACGATGTAGCGCGGGCAGTTGGGGAAGATCGCACGTGTCTTGACGCGCACCAGCAGCTGGGCGCCGGCGAAGCGCTGCATCAGCGGATCGTCGCGGCTCACGCGCGCCTGGCCGTTGACCCTGAGGCGGCGCGGCTTCTCGCCCATGTCGATGAACAGCAGCCCGACCGCGGGATTTGCCAGGATGTTGCCCAGGCTCTTGAACATGCCGTTGCCGTCGTAATCGGGAAAGGCGATCTCGTCGGGCGCGATCACCCGCACGAAGCCCGGCGCGCCGCCCTTGAAGGAACAGTCCGGCTGGCCGTGCGCATCTGCCGTCGCCAGGAAGAAGAACATCGCCCCCTCGATGAAGGCCTGGTCCTGCGGCGTGAGCTGGCGCCGCGTCAGCTTCTGCTCGAGCCGGTCGGCGATGCGGCGGCTGTCGAACTGGTCCTGCAGCGCGCGGTTGCCGTCGTGGAACATGATGGTCTCAGTCATGGCCACCTCCGACAAGGCATGAGGGCACGACGATTCGCACCGGCCGGCCGGGAAAGGGTTGCGCCCGTCCCGCCGTGACCGGGGCGGCGCCCGTCGCATCGGCGAGCAGGGAATGTCGGCGCATCGCCATCACTCGGCGGCGGCGGCGCGCTTCAGGTTGGCATCGTGCAGGGTCGTGTCCTGGCCCGGCGGCGCGAAGCGCACGGCGTCTTCCAGGGTCGCCGTCTGGCGCCATTCGTCGGCCGGCCGCACGCGGCCGTCGGTGCCGATCTGGTCGAGGCCCCAGAACAGCTCGAGATGGTGGCCGTCCGGATCGAGGAACTCGACCGAGACCTGGCAGCCGGCGCGGCGGCGGCCTTCGTAGACGATCGTGGCGCCGTGCCGCCTGAGATGATCGCGGGCGCGGAACACCTCGTCGAGCGTCGCCAGCTCGAACGCCAGGTGATGCAGGGTGCGTCTGGCCTCGCCGGCCGGCGGCGCGCCGCCGATCAGCGCCAGGCAATGGTGATCGCCGTTGCAGCGCAGGAACACCATGCCGCCCGGCATCTTGTCGTCGCCGTAGATGTCGGTCGGCTGGAAGCCCAGCACCTCGGTGTAGAAGCGCCTGGACTTCTCGAGATCGGCGACGTTGACGACGACGTGGCCGAGCTTGCGGACGGCAAAGGGCAAAGTCATGGCTCGAGCCTCCCGTGACGGAACCAGGCGATCGCATCGGCCGGCCGATCGTCGCGACGTTGATGGGTGCAGGCACTACCTGTCGAGAACCAGAAGTCGATCGAGTCGTCGGCCATTCCCATCCCCGGCAGCGCTGTTCTTTGGGCGATTGCTCGGCCATCATGGCCCGAACGACCATCCGGGGGAAAGTACACATGGCGAAATCGCCCAACAGGCTGTCGGCCAGCGCCGCGGTCAAGCAGATGGCCGACAAGCGCCTCAAGGCCCGCGACCTGGTCGAGGCCTGTCTCGACCGCATCGAGGCACGCGAGGGCGAGGTCCATGCCTGGGAGGCGCTCGATCCCGACGGCGCCCGCAAGCGCGCCGACCAGCTCGACAAGCGTGCCCGTCCGGTCGGGCCGCTGCACGGCATCCCGCTCTCCGTGAAGGACATCATCTCCACCAGGACGATGCCGACCACCTGCGGCTCGCCGATCTATCGCGACCATGTCGTCGGCAAGGACGCCGCCTGCGTAACGCAGCTGGTCAAGGCCGGCGCGATCGTGCTCGGCAAGTCGGTGACCACCGAGTTCGCCGGTGGCCATGCCGGCAAGACCCACAATCCGCACAATCTCCGCCACACCCCGGCCGGCTCGTCGTCGGGCTCGGCCGCCGCCGTCGCCGATTTCATGGCCCCGGTCGGCTACGGCACGCAGACGGCGGGCTCGGTGATCCGCCCCGGCGCCTTCAACGGCGTCGTCGCCTACAAGGGGACCTACGACTGGGCCGACATGACGGGCATCAAGCCCTATGCCCCCACCCTCGACACGCTGGGCTTCTTCGCCCGCGAGGCCAACGACCTGGCCCTGATCCGCGCCGCCTACGGCCACGCCGCCGCCGATCCGGTGAAGCAGGCGCCGCGCATCGGCGTGATGCGCACGCCATGGTGGGACCAGGTCGACGGCTACAACGCCAAGAACATCGAGCTTGCCGCGCGCACGCTGAAAGCCGCCGGTGCCAAGGTGCGCGACTGGGAGGCCCCCAAGGCGTGGACCGGCCTCGTCGAGGCGCAGCATCGCATCATGACCCGGGAAGCGACTCAGTCCTACGCGAAGGAGCGCGCGCGCTTCTCGCACCTGTTCTCGCCGATCATGGCCGGCGTGATGGTCGAGGGCGATGCGGTGACCAACCGCCAATATGCCGACGCCAAAAAACTGAAGCGCCAGTGCCTCGACCAGCTCGCCGAGGCCTGGCAGTCGTTCGACGTCCTGCTGGCGCCCTCGGCCAAGGGCGAGGCGCCGTCCGGCCTCGGCAGCACGGGCGACCCGCTGTTCAACCGCTTCTGGACCCTGCTCGGCACGCCCTGCATCGCCCTGCCATTCAATGAGGGGCCGTTCGGCCTGCCGCTGTCGGTGCAGCTGATCGGCCCGCTGGGCAGCGACGACCAGCTGGTCAGCTGGGCGCGCTGGGCCGAGCAGAAGCTCGCGTGACCGCCCCCGGATCCAATCGTCTGGGTCCCATCCGTCTGGGGCTGATCGGCTACGGCGCCATCGGCCGCCACATCGAGGCCGCGCGCATCGACAATGCCGAGCTGGTATCGGTGCTGGTCAGGCGGCCGCGCGGCGAGGGGCTACTGACCAACGAGCCCGACCGCTTCTTCGCCCACACGTTCGATGCCGTCGCCGAATGCGCCGGCCACGAGGCGGTGCGCCGCCACGGCGAACGCGTGCTGGAAAGCGGCGCCGATTTCCTGGTGACCTCGGTCGGCGCCTTCACCGACACGGCGCTGTTCGATCGCCTGCTCGCCGTCGCCCGCGCCAACGGCAAGCGCCTCATCCTGCCTTCGGCCGGCATCGGCGCGCTCGACATCCTGAGCAGCGCCGCGGTCGGCGGCCTCGACAGCGTCACCGTCACGGTGCGCAAGGACCCATCGGCCTGGAAGGGCACGATCGCCGAGACGCTGGTCGATCTCGATGCGCTTCGCCAGCCGCATGTCGTGTTCGACGGCCCGGTGCGCGAGGGCGCCAGGCTCTATCCGCAGAACGTCAACATCTCGGCCGCCGCGGCGATCGCCGGGCTGGGGCTCGACCGCACCCGCGTGGTGATCGTCGCCGACCCCACCATCGACACCCACATCGTCGAGCTCGAGGCTGTCGGCGCGTTCGGGCGATTCTTCTTCCGCGAGGACGTCGCCGTGAGCGAGGAGAACCGCAAGACCGGCAAGCTGGTGGCGATGGCCATGGTGAAGTCGGTGCGCCAGCTGGCCTCGACCCTGGTGGTCGCGGCGTAACCACAACCTCATCCTGAGGAGCGCCCGAGGGCGCGTCTCGAAGGATGGGAAGCAGTCACGGTGCCTATTGCCCATGCTTCGAGACGCTCGCTACGCTCGCTCCTCAGCATGAGGTTGTTTGCTTGCTCAAGAACGATCGCACTCACGGATCGGGGGAAATGCCACCATGAACGAGTTCGACTACGTCATCGTCGGGGCCGGCGCCGCCGGGTGCGTGCTGGCCAACCGGCTGAGCGAATCGGGTCGGCACACGGTGGCGCTGATCGAGGCCGGCGGCAACGACAGCAGCATCTGGATCAAGATCCCGGCGGGCTTCAACAAGACCGTCTACGACGCCAGGCTGAACTGGGGCTACGAGACCGCGCCCGGCCCGTTCATCGACAACCGGCGCATCAAGTACCCGCGCGGCAAGGTGCTGGGCGGCTCGGGCTCGATCAACGGCCATCTCTACGTGCGCGGCCAGGCGGCCGACTACGACATGTGGGCGCAGCTCGGCTGCCGCGGCTGGTCGTGGACCGACGTGCTGCCCTACTTCAAGCGCGCCGAATCGCGCATCGGCGGCAGCGACGACGTGCGCGGCCGCAGCGGGCCGCTCACCATCGAGGACCAGCGCGACCCTCATCCGCTGTGCATCGCCTACATGGGCGCCAACGAGGCGCTCGGGCTCAAGCGCACGCCCGACTACAATTGCGGCGACCAGGAGGGAACGCTGCTCTACCAGCAGATGATGAAGCGCGGCCGGCGCTGGAGCCCGGTCGACGCCTACCTGCGTCCCATCCTGCGCCGTCCCAATCTCGAGGTCGTGACGCGCGCGCTGACCGAGTCGGTCGATCTCGACGGCAAGCGGGCGGTCGGCATCACCTATCGCCAGAACGGCCAGGTCCACAAGATCAGGGCGCGGCGCGATGTCGTGCTGTGCGGCGGCGCCATCAACACGCCGCAGCTCCTGCAGATTTCCGGCATCGGCAAGCCCGAGGATCTCGCCGCCATCGGCGTGCCGGTGAAGCATGCCCTGCCCGGCGTCGGCTACAATTTCCGCGACCACTACGCCATCCGCGTCTCCGCCCTGGTGAAGGGCGCGGGCTCGCTCAACGAGCGCAGCCGCGGCCTCCGCCTCGTCGGCGAGGTGCTGCACTATGCGATCGTGCGCAAGGGGCTGCTGACCAGCAGCCCGAGCCACGCCGGCGGCTACCTGAAGACCATGCCCGGCCTCGAGACTCCCGACATGCAGCTCTATTTCGCGCCGGCGAGCTATCCCGGCGGCAGCTACGGCACCGCGGTGCTCGACACGGTGCCGGGCATGACGCTCGGCGCCTCGCAGCTTCGGCCCGAGAGCACGGGCCACGTCAGGGCGCTGTCGGCTGACCCGGCGGCCAAGCCCGAGATCCAGCCCAACTATCTCGCCGTGCAGACCGATCGCGATGCGTTGCTGGCGGCGATGAAGTACCTGCGCAAGCTCCTCGCGACGAAGCCGCTCGCCGACTACGTCGTCCGCGAGAATTTCCCGGGACCCGACTGCCAGACCGACGAGCAGTGGATGGCGCATGCCCGCGCCACCGGCTCGACGACCTACCATCCGGTCGGCACCTGCAAGCTCGGCACCGATCCCCAGGCCGTCGTCGATCCGCTCAGCATGCGCGTCGTCGGCCTCACCGGCCTGCGCGTCGCCGACGCCTCCTGCATGCCGCGCATGGTGTCGGGCAACACCTACGCCGCAACGAACATGATCGCCGAGAAGGCGTCGGATTTGATCGCAGCGGGGTGACGACTCGTTTCCGGGAGCCCGCCATTGATGGCGGAGTAGAACTTCGCCGGCAGTGGCGCTCATGTCCTCCTCCCCAACGAAGTTGGGGAGGTGTCGCCGCCTTCGGCGACGGAGGGGTCATGAGCCTCAGGCTCGACCCTCTCCCATGGCTCATGACCCCTCCGTCGCGTATGACGCGACACCTCCCCAACTTCGTTGGGGAGGAGAAGAAATCGCTCCCGGCAACGACCTACACGTACCCCGGGCCCTCGATCACCGGGTGGGCGGCGAGGAACGCCTCGTCGATCTCGACGCCGATGCCGGGCTTGTCGAGCGGGCGGACGCAGCCGTCGACGCCGATCTTCCACGGCTCGCTGCCGAGCTCGTCGCGGAACTTGTTGGCGACCGAGAGATCGGCCTCGAAGTAGCCGCCGTTGTCGATCGACGCCAAGAAGTGGATCGACACGGCGTGATTGAGCCCGGTCATCGAGCTGTGCGGATGGATCGGCAGCTTCCACATCGAGGCCGCCGCGGCGATGCGCTGGACCTCGGTGATGCCGCCGCTCTTCGACAGGTCGGGCTGCAGGATGGTGATGACGCCGTCCTCGATCACGCGATGGAACTCGAAACGCGTGTAATGGTTCTCGCCGGCCGCCAGCGGCGTCACGCCAAAGCCTTTCGCCTCGGCGTAAGAGCGATGGTCGTGCGCCGGGAACGGCTCCTCCAGCCAGCCGATGCCGAGCTCGTCCATCGCCGGCATGACGCGCCGCGCGTCGGCCACCGAGTAGCCGGTGTTGGCGTCGGTCAGGATCGCGATGTCGTCGCCGAAGTGGCGGCGGATCGCCGTCATGCGCGCAATGTCGTTGGCCACGGTGTCGCCGATCCTGAGCTTCAGCGCGCGATAGCCCGCCTCGACCATCGGGATCGCCTCGGCGACCAGCGCCTGCGGCGGCTGGTAGCCGAGCGAGATGCCGCCGGCATAGGCCGGCACCGGCCGGGAACTGCCGCCCAGCAGCCGGTAGAGCGGCCAGCCCACGGCCTTGCCCTTGATGTCCCACAGCGCCTGGTCGATGCCGCTCATCGCCATCGCGGTGGCGGCGCCCATGCCGTGGCTGCCGAGCTGGAACTTGTAGATCCTGGCCCAGATGCCCGTCGTGTCAGTGGCGTCCATGCCGACGACGAAGCCCCGGAGCGTCGTGTCGATCAGATGGCCGATGCTGCCCGGCGAGCGGGCATGATGGCTCTCGCCCCAGCCGACGAGGCCGTCCTCCGTCGTCACCTTCACCATCACGCAGTCGCGCTTGGTCATGGTGCCGATGCCGAGCGACACCTGCCGCTCCTTCGGGACCCGGAAGCTGGTCGGGTAGGCCTTCACGTCGACGATCTTCATGGTCATGCCACCTTGTACTTCCTCAGCACCTCGCGATCGATCTCGATGCCGAGGCCGGGGCCGGTCGGCACCGCGACGAGGCCGCCCTTCTGCTCGATCGGCACCGTCGCGAGATGGTCGCGCAGCGGATTGGGCGTCTGCTCGAACTCGAGCATCGGCGGCATGGGGCGCAGCGCCGGCGGCTGGTCCGGCAGGGCGGCGAGGAACTGCACCGTCGCTGCCAGCCCGATCGCCGAGCCCCAGGCGTGCGGCACGCATTCGACGCCGAAGGCGCTGGCCAGCGTCGCGATCTTGCGGCACTCCGAGAAGCCGCCGGCAGCGCACAGATCGGGCTGCACGATGTCCATGGCCTTGGCGGCGATGACGTCGCGGAAGCCCCAGCGGGTAAAGTCGTTCTCACCGCCCGCCACCGCCATGTCGAGCGCGCGCGTCACCTCGACATAGCCGTCGTGATCCTCCGGGCTGATCGGCTCCTCGAACCACAGGATGTCGTGCTCCTCCAGCATGCGGCCGAGCTTGATGGCGTTGGGCACGGAGAAGCAGTGGTTGGCGTCGACGGCGAGCTTGATGTCCGGCCCGATCGCCTCGCGCACCGCCGCAACCCGCCGCGCGTCGAGCTTGAGGTCGCCCAGGCCGATCTTCATCTTGATGGCGCGGAAGCCGTCGTTCTTGAACTCGAGCGCCTCCTCGACCGCTTCCTCGACCAGCCGGTTCATGTCGATGAAATAGAGGCCGGTGGCGTAGGGCACGACCTCGCTGCGGTAGGCGCCGCCGATCAGCTTGTGCACCGGCTTGCCGACCGCGCGGCCCATGATGTCCCACAGCGCGATATCGATGCCGGAGATCGCCGAGATCGCCATGCCGGTGGTGCCGTAATCCTTGATACGATTGTAGAGATCCTCCCAGATCGCCTCGACGTCGAACGGATCGCGGCCGATCAGGCGCGGCTTGTACTGCGTGTCGACGAAGGTCTTGGCCACCGCGGCCGGCCCGTAGCATTCGCCCCAGCCGGTGACGCCTTCGTCGGTCGAGAGCTCGACCAGGCACGTCGATCGCGTGCCATAGACCCAGCCGCGCGCCGAGACGAACGGCTTGTCGACCTTGCATTGCAGGATGTGGCAGGCGACGTCGGTGATCTTCATCGGTTCGAGCTTCCCGGAAATGAGGGACCCGGGGCACGCCATTGGCGAGCTTCCCGGGACGGTGCAGGGTCTTCGCATATGGCAAGGATGCCGTCATCCCGAGCGGGGTCACCCGAGGCCTGCGCGTCATCGGGGATGCGTGAAGAGATGGGAGTCGTTCGAGAAGATCTGACCTGATTCTTGCGTCCGTTGCGTCCGTTGCGTCAGTGCCCTTTGGAATCAAGCACTTGCAACTGACGCAAGAGCGGATGTCGACCGCGGTCTTGCGTCAGCCGGGCATCCTGCGTCAGCCGGGTGCGCCGCCTCGGCTTCGTTCGCGCCGGCACGACGAACGTCGGGCTCACCCGCGTGCTACGTGCGCCAAAGCGACCGGGAACGACCGCGGCCACAGCCTCGGGCTTGCGCATGATCCATCCTCCGTGATGCCGCCGCGCCGCCGCCGGCAACGAATCGTCGCCTGCCTCTGCCACGCTAGGCGAGATTTGCGCGACGTCAACCCGGTCCCTCCGGAAGGGCGGCAAGAATCACCCCAGTCCCGTCCAAGCGTGATGATATGGCGCGCGCCCCTGCTCACGCAAACCACTCCAGCGATTGGCCGTGCGGCCCGGTCCAGGCCTTCGGGACGCCGTCGACCGCCAGCAGGAACCTGCTCGACGGCGTCGGCGTGGGGGCCTGCGCGACGATATCCGGAAACACGCCGGGCGCCTCGTTGCTGATCCAGGTTGCGCGCGTGCGGCGCAACGCCTCGGCGAAACGCAGGCGCGCAGCGCGCGGCGTCACGTAGGCGAGCGCAGCGGAGTGAAAGACGACCAGGGTCGCGTCGGAAGGCGCCTCGGCGATCAGGGTATCGAGATCGTGCAGCAGATCGCCGCGGACGACTCGCGGCGGCTCGGCGCGGGCAACGGCGATCGCCTGCAGCAGGTGGCGCCGGCGATGCTCCTGCTCGGGCCACACCAGCGCCTCGAGCCAGGCGGTGTCCGCTGCCGAGCCGATATCGATCGGCGACAGATCGAGCCCGGCACGCCAAACGATCTGCGGCGCGCCAGCCGGAAGCGGCGCGGGCCCCTGCACCGAGCACCGGAATGTCGGGCTGCCCCGTGCGCCGGCAATCCGGCGCGTGCCGTAGTCGTAGCCATAGCGGTCGGGCAACAGGCAAAGGCCCCCCGACGCACCGACCTCGATCAGCGCCAGCGGCGGCGGCAGCCCGGCGAGCACGGGAAGCAGGACGGCGCAGCGCGAAGGCTCGTTGGTCTGGGTGGTGCGCGACAGCATGAGCGTGCGCAGACGCCTCGCGGGATCCCGGATGAGCTCGATCAGCTGGTCCAGGTCCGGCACGTGTCCGGCGACGACGCGCGATGCGGCCAGCAGCAGGTTGGGTTGGCGGCGCGCCGACGGGAAGCCGAGGAGAAAGTCGAGGATCTCGCACGACTCGGCGATCTCGAGCGTCAGGCGCTCGTAGCTCGGCGACACGCCGTGCACCTCTTCGGCAGCGAAGGTGCGATAGCGCGCCGCCACGGCAGCCTGCTCGGGTGACAACCCTGTCATGCCCTGACCGCAATCAGCAGGTTGCCGATCTCGTCCTGGGTCACCTGATCGCCCGGCTCGACGACCGTCGTGCAGTCGAGTTGCTCGAGGATCGCCGACCCCTCGAAGGCTGCATCCCGCGGCAGGCGCTCGCGGGCGTAGATCGGCGTCTGGTGCCAGCCGTCGGTGAACCACACCCGGCGCTCGCCGGTCTGCGCCGCGGTCAGCGTCGGCGCGCGATCCGTCCCGGCGAGGGCGGCGAGCGAGATCGCGGGCCGCTCGCCGATCACGGCGCTGTGCAGGTTGACCAGCACGGGCGCGATCTCGGGCAACTCGATGCCGAAGCGGCGCCAGTAGGCGGCAGCAAAAGCCTTGCGCAGGCCCTCGATGCCGATGGCCGGGCTGTCGACGGCCACGGAGAGGATGTGGCTCTGTCCCTGGAATTGCATGTCGGCGCTCAGCACATGGCGCAGCGCACGCACCGGCACGCCCTCGCGCGCGATCGTCGCCTCGCCCTCCGCCGTCTGCTCGGCGTAGATGCGCGCCACCGTGGCATCGTCGAGCGCCGACAGCGGGCGGTTGACCGTGCGCACGTAGTCGTGGCGCAGGTCGGCCACGACGCAGCCCAGCGCGTTGGTGATGCCGGGCCGCGCCGGCACCAGCACCGTCGGGATGGCGAGCTCGCGCGCCAGTGCCGTCGCATGCAAGGGGCCGGCACCGCCGAAGGCGAACAGAGCGAAGTCGCGTGGGTCGTGGCCGCGTGACAGCGACACCAGGCGGATCGCGCCGGCCATGCGATCGTTGGCGACGCGCAGGATGGCGGCAGCCGCCACTTCGGCATCGAGCCCGAGGCGCGCGCCGACGCGGCTCTCGATGAGGCCGCGGACGTGGTCGAGCGTCACCGGATGATCGACACCCAGCAGGCGGCCGGGATCGAGCCGGCCCAGTATGAGATTGGCGTCGGTGATGGTGGGCTCCGCGCCGCCGCGGCCGTAGCAGATCGGGCCCGGCCGCGCGCCGGCGCTCTCCGGGCCGACGCGCAGCATGCCGGCGGCATCGACCGAGGCGATCGAGCCGCCGCCGGCGCCGATCGTATGCACGTCGACCATCGGCACGTGGATCGGCATGGCGTACTCGAGCTCGAGCTCGCCCGAGACCTTCGGCACGGCATCCTCGATCAGGCCGACGTCGGTCGAGGTGCCGCCCATGTCGTAGGTGACGAGATGGCGATGACCCGAGGCGCGGCCGGTATAGGCCGCCGCCATCACGCCGGAGGCCGGGCCGGACATCACCGTGTTGACCGCCGCGTCGGCGATCAGGCGCGAGGAGATCGTGCCGCCGTTGCCCTGCATCACCAGCAGGTCGCGATCGAAGCCCCGGGCCGACAGCTCGCGACGCAGGCGGGAGAGATAGCGATCGAGCACCGGCTGCACCGAGGCGTTGACCGCCGCCGTCACGCCGCGCTCGTACTCGCGATACTCCGACAGGATGGCGTGGCCTGCCGTCACGTAGGGGTTGGGCCACAGGCCGCGCACGATCGCGGCGGCGCGCCGCTCGTGCGCCGGGTTGATGTAGCTGTGCAGGAAATGGATGACGATCGCCTCGCAACCCTGCGCCAGCAGGGTGCGCGTGGCCGCGGCCACGGCGGCCTCGTCGAGCGGCACGACCACCTGGCCGTCGGCGTCCATGCGCTCGGGCACTTCCATACGGTGCTCGCGGCTGATCAGCGGCACGAAGGTGCCACGCAGGCCGTAGGGCTGCGGGCGTGTGCGGCGACCGAGCTCGAGCACGTCGCGAAAGCCCCGGGTGGTGATCAGGCCAACCCGGGCGATCTTGCGCTCGAGCAGGGCGTTGGTCGTGGTGGTCGTGCCGTGCACCACGGCCTGCAGGGCCGCCGGGTCGGCGCCGGCGGCGGCCAGCGCCGCCATGAAGCCGATCGCCTGGTTGTCGACGGTGGTCGGCACCTTGGCCAGCAGCACCCTGTTGGTGGCGGGATCGATGGCGAGCAGGTCGGTGAAGGTGCCGCCGACATCGATGCCGACGGTCAGGGCATGGTCAGGCATGCGTGAGGCCTCTCGTGGCCACCACGTGCCAGGCCAGGGCGCAGGTTCTGACGCAACCTGGAACAATGTCCTCATCCTGAGGAGGCCGCGTAGCGGCCGTCTCGAAGGATGGGCCGCACGTGAAGTCGTCGGAGAGACAGTGTTGCAGCACCTTCTCTGTTGCCAACCCTTCGAGACGCGCCCTGCAGGCGCTCCTCAGGGTGAGGAACCCTCTCAGGTCGACGCGCTCCGGGCGATGAGATGATCGAGGTCTGGAGAGAAGCGAACGTGGGATGCTCATACCCTACACCGACAAATACTGTTCGCGCAGGCCGGCGTCCGCCGCCAGCTCGGCCATCGTGCCGCCGAAGCGGATCTGGCCTTTCTCGATGATGTAGGCGCGGTCGGCGACGCCCAGGGCGAAATGGAGGTTCTGCTCGCACAGCACGACCGACAGGCCCTCGCCCTTCAGGGTGCGGATCGAATGCGCCATCTGCTCGACGATGATCGGCGCCAGCCCTTCCGACGGCTCGTCGAGCAGCACGCAGCGCGGGTTGCCCATCAGGGTGCGGGCGATGGTGAGCATCTGCTGCTCGCCGCCCGACATGCGCCCGCCCGGCCGCTCGCGCATGCGGGCGAGATTGGGGAACAGCGCGAACAGCTTGTCCTCGCTCCAGCTCGGCGCGCCCGCGCGCGGCGCCTGCCGGCCGACCGTGAGGTTCTCCATCACCGTGAGGTCGGTGAAGATGCGGCGCTCCTCCGGCACGTAGCCCAGCCCGAGACGGGCGATGCGATGCGGCGGCAGGCTCTCGATGCGCACGTCGCCAAAGCTCACCTCGCCCGACGCCGCCGGCACCAGCCCCATGATCGACTTCAAGGTCGTCGACTTGCCGGCGCCGTTGCGGCCGAGCAGCGCCACCACCTCGCCGGCGCGCGCCTCGAGCGTCACGCCGTGCAGGATATGGGCGCGGCCATAATAGGCGTGCAGGTCCTTGACGTTCAGCATCAGTGGGTGCCGCCGAGATAGACCGCGCGGACCTGGGCGTTGGCGCGCACCGCCTCGGGCGTGCCTCCGGCGATCAGCGCGCCACGATCGAGCACGATGATGCGATCGGCCTGGCCGAACACGACGTCCATGTCGTGCTCGGTGAACAGCACGGCGATGTTGCGCGCCCGCGCCAGCCCGGCGGTGAGCGCCATAAGCGCCACGCGCTCCTTGGGCGCCATGCCGGCGGTCGGTTCGTCCATCAGCAGGAGCCGCGGCTGGTTGGCGAGCGCCATGGCGAGCTCGACCCGCTTGAGATCGCCGTAGGCCAGCACGCCGCACGCGCGCTCGGCCTGGTCGAGCATGCCGACCTGGTCGAGCAGCCTGTCGGCCTCCGGCCGGAACGCCGCGCCGAAGCGCGACAACAGGGAGCGCAGCCGGCCGGCATGGGAGTAGAGCGCCATCTGCACGTTCTCGCGCACCGACAGCGAGGCGAAGGTGGCGGTGATCTGGAAGGTGCGGCCGACGCCGAGCCGCCAGATCGCGCGCGGGCTCAGGCCGACGATATCGCGGCCATCCAGGCGCACGATGCCGCCATCGGGCGCGAGCTGGCCGTTCAGCATGTTGAAGCAGGTGCTTTTGCCGGCGCCGTTGGGGCCGATCAGCGCCAGTAGCTCGCCGGCATCGACGCCGAAGGAGACGTCGGCCACGGCCTGCACGCCGCCGAACGACTTGTGCAGCCCCTCGACCTGCAGCACCGCGGTCATGTATGCCGCTCGCGGTAGCGAACGGCACTCATAGGGCCCTCTCGCGAAAGCGGGTCGCCAGCGCCTTCAGGCCGCCGACCAGGCCCTGCGGGAAGAGCAGCACGATCAGCAGGATGACCATGCCCATGACGGCGCGCCAGAACTCGGTGCGGCGGGCGACCTCGTCGCGCAGCCAGGTGAAGATGGCAGCCCCGGCAACCGGCCCGGTCAGCGTCTCGACGCCGCCCAGCAGCACCATGATCAGGCCGTCGGTCGATTGCGCGATCGAGATGGTGGCCGGCGAGATGCTGCCCTTGGAGAAGGCGAAGACCGCGCCCGCGAGGCCGGCCAGCGTCCCCACCAGCACAAAGGCGCTCCACTGGAAGCGCCGCAGGTCGATGCCGATCGCCTCGGCGCGCAAAGGCGAATCGCGGCCGGCGCGCAGCGCGTAGCCGAACGGCGAGAACAGCACGCGCCAGAGCAAGGCCACGCCGGCGCCGCAGAAGGCCAGCGCCAGGTAGTAATAGGCGGTCTTGCCGGCGAGCCAGGGCGAGGGCCAGACGCCGAACACGCCGTTGCTGCCGCCGGTGAGGGAATCCCATTGGAAGACGATCGACCAGCTGATCTGGGCGAAGGCGAGCGTCAGCATGGCGAGGTAGACGCCGCTCAGGCGCACGCAGAACCAGCCATAGACCACGGCGAAGGCGCCGGCGACGAGCGGCGCCAGCACCAGCGCCGCTTCCATCGGCAACCCGCCACGCTTCAGCAGCAGGCCGGCGGCGTAGGCGCCCAGGCCGAAATAGGCGGCATGGCCGAACGACACCATGCCGGCCGGCCCCATGATGAAGTGCAGGCTGACGGCGAACAGGGCGAAGCAGAAGATGTCGGTCAGCAGGATGGTGACGTAGCGATCAGCGACGAGCGGCACGGCGAGCAGCAGCGCCAGCCAGACCAGGGCGAAGGTCCACGACGGCACGGCGAGCGGCGGTGCCGGGTCGGCAGTGATGCGCTGGGTCGCCGGCGGGCGGCCGAGCAGACCGAACGGGCGCACCACCAGGACCAGCGCCATGATCAGGAACTCGACCACCAGGGTGAGCTTGGAGAAGGCGATCTCGAAGCCGAACCAGTGCACCGTGCCGATTCCGATGCAGAACGCTTTGGCGACGCCGATCAGCACGGCGGCGAGGAACGCCCCGCCGATGCTGCCCAGCCCGCCGACCACGGTGACGACGAAGGCGTCGGCGATGATCGACAGGTCGAGCTCGAGATTGGCCGGCTCACGCGGGATCTGCAGCGCGCCACCCAGCCCCGCGAGAAGCGCGCCGACGAAAAACACCGAGGTGAAGAGCCTGGCCTGGTCGACACCGAGCGCGCCCACCATCTCGCGGTCCTGCGTCGCCGCCCGCACCAGCGCGCCCCAGCGGGTGCGCCGGAGCAGCAGCCACAGCGCCAGCAGCACGACTGGCCCGATGGCGATCAGCAGCAGGTCGTAGGCGGGGATGCGCCGACCCAGGATCTCGACCGCCATGGAGAGCCCGGGGGCGCGCGGGCCGACCAGGTCCTCGGCGCCCCACACGAACAGCGCGATGTCCTTGATCACCAGCACGATGGCGAAGGTGGCGAGCAGCTGGAACAGCTCGGGCGCCTTGTAGATGCGGCGCAGGACCAGCACCTCGATCAGCACCCCGGCGACGCCGACCAGCAGCGCCGCCAGCACGACCGAGGTCCAGAAGCCGAGCGGCGTCCGCCCCAGCGCCTCGATCAGGCTGTAGGCGCCATAGAGGCCCAGCATGTAGAGCGAGCCGTGCGCGAAATTGACGATCCGCGTGACGCCGAAGATCAGCGACAGCCCGGCCGACACCAGGAACAGCGACGACGCCGACGCCAGCCCGTTCAGGAGCTGGATGATGAAGCTGGCAAAGGTCACGTCGCGACAGGCATCCGGGGGACCGGCACTATAGGCAAAAACTTTGCCTGGCTCGCCCCTAAATCTTCCCGTGATGAGGTCGCTGCCCCGCCGGGTCTCGGGGCGGCGGAGCCTCGAACACGAAGGACGTCCCGATCATCGTAGTTGAGGTGAGAACGCGGTCGGCTACTGCAGCGGCAACTCGGTGCCGATGATGTGGATGACGCCGTTCTGCCACTTCACGTCAGGCGTTACGACGTCAGCATCCCCAATCTTCAGGCTCATACCCAAAGGCGTAATGGAAAAGGCCTTGCCATCGTCCATGACCAGGGTAGGTGGTGTTGTCGCCTTGGCGTCAACCGCGACGACTTTTTTCTGTGCATGATGTCGACAGAACCAGATCTCGAACACCGGCTTTCTGGCGTCCAGCATGTCGGTCCACCATTGCAGCGTGGTGGCGTTCAGCGCTACATCGGAGGGCACGACGAAGGTAAACTCGCTTTCGGCCATCAGGCGCAACCCGAGCCCGCGTTTGGCGACCAACGAGGCGATGAGGGTGGCGCCCGCGTTTCGCAGCATGCGTGCGAGCTCGAGATCCTCTGCCCGTGGTAACGCAGCCTCGTCGGGCTTGTCGCCGCCGAAGAGCTGTGCGCCGACGCGACGCACCCGCCCGAACGCCTCGTCGTACAGCAACCCGGACACGAAGCCGAGCAGGCCGATGAATGCCGCCGACAAGGTCGAAGGTCCATTGCGCACATCGCTGGTCAGCAGGAGGCCGGCGCTGCCCACGAGGTAGATGGCAAATGCGGCCAGCGCGCCAAGGAACGGCGCTATGATGATTTCGCCCCAATCGGGATCCTTGAGGCGATCCCACCAACCCACACTGGACAGGCGCAGAATGTTGAGCGTGAGGGCCCCCAATGCACCGATCAACAGTGTGACGAACAGAGTCTGCGCTGCCGGCCCCTGCTCGAAATAGCGCAGCATGAAGCGATTGTAGAATCTGCCGGGCTCCGCGAGGCGTTCGAAGAGGCTTGCTTCTCGCCACTTCCTCTCGTCGTCCTGAACGGCCGCAACGGCCTTCCGGTAGCCACCGATCGAGTCACACTTCAATGCCTGCTGTACGTCCTCATGCGCATTGTCATTCGCCTCCAGCAGATCGTCCATCGCCGCCTCGATGTCCTGACGGGGGACGAGCGCTCTGGTCCAGGTTTCATACCGTGCGAGGACCTCGGCGGCGGGCTGGGTGCGCCGTTTGGCCTCTTGGAGTCGCTCGTTCAATTTCTTGAGGCTCCTCTCCAGCGCCTCGATCCCCGACCCCACCTGATCGAACCTGGGTCTGGAGGGTTTGTCCTCGGCGAGCAGGGCCCCGTGCCTCTTGGCAGAAGTCGCATAGGGTGCCTTCTTCTCATTCCACTGCGCCTTCAGCGAATCCGCAATCTCGGGCTTCACACCCTCGATCAAATTGGCGGCCTTTGCCAGTTCCTGATCGGCGTCCTCGACGCTGAACTTCGCGCCGTTTCCCGCTGTCAGCTTGGCGATGATCTCCGGCCTCAGGACATCCTTGCCCTTCTCTTTCAGGAAGTCTGACAGAATTTTTTTGTGGGAGCTCATGTCCCGCGCAGCGGCGTCCAGCGCCACTTGGCTCCCCTCGAGTATCCGATACTCGGTCAGCGCTACCTTGTGCTTCTCGGCGGCCTTGTCATAGGTCGCCTTCTTGTCCGCCCACTGATCCCTCAGCGGCTTGACTCCTTCGGCCTTCACGTCCGCGACAAGATTTTCCGGCTTCGCGAGCTCTTGCTCAGCGACCTCGACGGCAAACTTCTCCCCCGCTTCTGCCGTCAGCCTGACGATGACATCCGCCTTCAGGACATTTGGGCCCTTCTCTTTCAGCACGTTCGACAGCTCTGTTCTCGCAGCGCGCACCTCGCGCTCTGCGTCACGCAGCGTTGCGCGATAGCCATCGAGCATTCGATACAACGCAATGATGTCGCGTTCGACACACCGCATCTCGAACGCCAGGGCGGCGACTGACTCGCGATCGCGTCTCTGAGAAACCACCAGGCTTTCCAGGCTCGCCAAATTCTTTGCCTGCAACTCGGCGTCGATCGATCGACGCGCGATGAAGTGCGAATAGCAGTCGAATGTCACTTTGAGAGTGCCGGCGACCACGCATAGCAATACAGCGTACTTGAAAAAGCGGCCGATAGTCTTCTTGCCAAAGCTGGCTTTCACGTTCGACTGGGACGGGAATTCTTTCGCACCCGTCGTGCCGGTTACACCAGTTGCGATGGTTGCGCCGGTTGTTCCAGTCGTACCGGTCGGGCCGGTTGCCCCAGTTGCGGTGGTTGCACCGGCTGTGCCGGCTGTCCCAGTCGGGCCGGTTGCCCCAGTCGCGATTGTTGCACCGGCTGTGCCGGCTGTCCCAGTCGTACCGGCTGTGCCGGTTGTCCCAGTCGTACCGGTCGGGCCAGTTGCACCAGTCGCGATGGTTGCATCGGCTGTGCCGGTTGTCCCAGTCGCACCGGTCGCGGCTCCGCTTTCCGAGCCAGTCATCCGAGTTCCCCCGAAGAAACTTCAGGCTTCAAGTCGCCGTAGCGTTTCCCCAATGCGAGATTTGACGCGCGAAACGCCCGATTGAATGTGGCAAAAGCCACCCACGCGCCAACATTCGCGACAGCTACAGCGCTCTTGTTCGCGGACGCAACTGCCTGTTGCGCCGCTAGAGTGGAGCGCCCTGGGGGATACTGAGAAAGACTGACTACTTCCCGTTCAGCACCCGCCAGACCTTCTCCGGGGTCACCGGCATGTCGATGTGGGTGACGCCGAACTCGCCGAGCGCATCGACCACGGCGTTCATCACCGACGGCAGGGCGCCGGCGCAGCCGGCCTCGCCGCAGCCTTTGACGCCCAGCAGGTTGGTCTTGCAGGGCACCGAATGGTTCTCGATCGAGAAGTCCGGCGCGTCCGCGGCGCGCGGCAGGGCGTAGTCCATGTAGGAACCGGCGATCGGCTGGCCCTGCCCGTCGTAGATCGTGCGCTCCATCAGCGCCTGGCCGATCCCCTGGACCACGCCGCCATGGGCCTGGCCGGCGGTCAGCATCGGATTGATGACCGTGCCGAAGTCGTTGACCATGAAGTAGCGCACCACCTCGATCGTGCCGGTGTCGCGGTCGATCTCGACCTCGGCGACGTGACAGCCGTTGGGGAACGAGAACGGCGGATTGTCGGAGATGTGGCTGACGTCGAGTGACTGCGGCACGTCGGGCGGCAGCGTCAGCCCCGAGCGCAGTTTGTCGGCCAGCTCCATGATGCCGATCCCGCGGTCGGTGCCGGCGATGGTGAAGCGGCCGCGCGCGAACTCGATGTCGACGGCCGCGGCCTCGAGCACGTGGGCGGCGATCTGCCTGCCCTGCTCGATCAGGATGTCGCCGGCCTCGAGGAAAGCCTGGCTGGCGACCAGCGCCGACTTCGAGCCGCCGGTGCCGCCGCCGACCTTTAGCTGGTCGGAGTCGCCCTGCAGCAGGCGCAGGCAATCGAACGGGATGCCGGTTTTGGCGCTCAGCACCTGGGCAAACGGCGTGGCGTGGCCCTGGCCGTAGTCGAGCGTGCCGCTCAGCATGGTCACCGTGCCGTCGGCCTCGAAGCGGATGCCGCCGTATTCCTTGGCCGGCGGTCCCGTCACCTCGAGGTAGGAGCCGATGCCCCGTCCGCGCAACTTGTTGCGCGCGGCACTCTCCTGCCTGCGTGCGTCGAAGCCGTTCCAGTCGGCGGCTTGCAGCGCCTTGTCGAGCACGGTGGTGAACTCGCCCGAATCGTAGTTCATGCCCGACGGCGCCTTGTACGGCATCTGCAGCGGCTTGATGTGGTTGCGCCGGCGCAGCTCGGCCCGGTCGATGCCCATCTCGCGCGCCGCCGTGTCGATCAGCCGTTCCATGTAGTAGTTGCCCTCGGGGCGGCCGGCGCCACGATAGGCGCCGATCGGCGTGGTGTTGGTAAACACCACCCTGGAGCTCACCTCCATCGCCGGCGTGGCGTAGACGTCGATGATATTCTTCACCGCGTTGGTGGTCGCCGGCATCGGCGGATAGATGTACGCGCCGGCATTGCCCGTACCGGTGAGCCGGACCGCGAGGAACTTTCCGTCCCTGTCGAGCGCCAGCTCGGCGATCCTCTGATGGTCGCGGCCATGATGGTCGCTCAAGAAACTCTCGGAGCGCTCGTCGGTCCATTTCACCGGCCGGCCGAGCAACTTGCTCGCCAGCAGAAGCGGGCCGTACTCGGGATAGACCTGCGACTTCATGCCGAACGAGCCGCCGACATTGCCGGTCAGCACGCGCACCTTGTCGGGCGTCACGCCGAGCACGTCGCGCGCCAGGCCGCCGCGCAGGCCGATCACGCCCTGGCAACCGACATTGAGCGTCCAGCGCTGGCTTGCCGGATCGTAGCGCCCGATCGCCGAGCGCGGCTCCATCGGGTTGACGACGATGCGGTTGGACACGATCTCGAGCCGCGTCACGTGCGCGGCCTCGGCGAAGGCCTTCTTCACCGCCTCGGCATCGCCGTAGTGGAAATCGAGTGCCAGGTTGCCCGGCACGTCGTCGTGGATCTGCGGCGCGCCGGGCACCAGCGCCTCGGCCGGGCTGGTCACGGCCGGCAACTCCTCGATGTCGAGCTCGACCGCCTCGGCCGCATCCCTGGCCTGCAGCGCCGTCCCGGCCACGACGCAGGCCACCGCTTCGCCCACGAAGCGCACCTTGCCCTTGGCCAGAGACGGGCGCGGCGGCGTCTTCATCGGCGAGCCGTCGCGCTGCGGGATGTTCATCGGGCACTTGAGCGGACCGAAGCCCGCAACGTCGAGGTCGGCGCTGGTCAGGATGGCCAGCACGCCGGGCATCGTCGAGGCCGCGGAGGCGTCGATGCCCTTCAGCAGGCCATGCGCGATCCGGCTGCGCACCATGACGGCATAGGCCTGGCCCGGCAGATTGATGTCATCGGTATAGCGCCCCTGGCCGCGCAGCAGGGTCGGGTCCTCCTTGCGCGGCACCGGCTGGCCGACGCCGAACTTCATCAGGGCAAGCGCGGTGTCGTCGTACGAATCCATTGGGTACTCCGGAACATCAACACCTCACCCTGAGGAGCGCCGCAACGCGGCGCGTCTCGAAGGGTGAGCAACAGCACGAATGGTGCCACCCTTCGAGACGGCGCTTCGCGCCTCCTCAGGGTGAGGTCTTTTCTCGCGGCCGCCGCCGCCCCCTACTTCAGCGGCGAATAGTTCGTCGGCAGCAGCAGGGTCGAGTGCATCTCGGCGAGCTTGGCCGGGCCCTTGGCGAGGTAGGCCTGCCAGGCCGGGTCCTTCATCGCCGCGCCGCGCGCCTCGAAGCGCTCCTGCAGGTTCTTGTAGCGCCACAGGTGGATCCACTCGTTGGGCTGCGGGAACTCGCCCGTCCAGGCACCCCAGATCGGCGAGTATTTCTCGCGCGCTGCCTTCACCTCGAGGAAGTCCTTGCCGTACTGCTGGGCGCCGCCCAGCACGGTTCGGTAGATGCGCAGCTCGTAGACGTTACCGGTCGTGCCGTCGTCCGGCCTGATGTCGACGACCGCGTTCATCACGCGCAGGTCCTGGCGCTGGATCCACGGCCGGATGGTCGGCACGTACTTCTCGGTCCAGTCCTTGTTCTTCATCAGCTCGCCGCGCAGGCGCTCGCGGTCGTTCAGGCTGTCGTACTTCCAGAGATGCCAGATCTGGTTCAGCGCGCCGAACTCGGCGGTCCAGTAGCCGTGGTTGACGCCGTAATTGTTGCCGCGCGCCGGGCGGCCGATCGTCTCGGCGGCACGCAGGTATTCCGGCATCTTGCCGGGCGCCAGGGTGTAGCAGCGAAGCTCGTAGACCATGTTGTTTCCTCTCACGGATGCGGGTTCTTCGGCGGATGTGCCTTGACCGCCTCCTCGTTGATGTCGGCGCCCCAGCCGGGCCGGGTGGGCACGATCAATTCGCCATTCTGGATGACCGGCGGATGCGTGACCAGATCGTCCTTCCAGGGCACGTCGTCGATATCGATTTCCATGATACGGAAGTTCGGCATGGTGGCACACAGGTTGGCGCTCATCAGCGTCGACATGTGGCCGTAAAAATTATGCGGCGCGCAGTTGATCTCGTAGGCCTCGGCCATGGCCGCGATCTTGAAGGATTCGAGCATGCCGTTCCACGGCACGTCGATGATCGAGACGTCGATCGAGCGGTTCTCGAAGAAGGGACGGAACTGGCGGCGGCCGAACAGCGATTCGCACGAGGCGATCGGCATGGGCGCGCGGTCGCGGATCAGGCGCAGGCCCTCGGGATCGTAGGAATCGATCTCCAGCCAGAACAGATTGTAGCGCTCGCAGGCGCGCGCCACCTTGATGTAGCCCTCGGTCTTGAAGTTGAAGTTGGTGTCGAGGAGGATCCCCATCTCCGGGCCGGCGCCCTGGCGGAACGCCGACAGGCCGACATGGATGGCATCCAGGGTCGCGTTGTCGAGGTTGAGCTCGGGCCAGCCCGGCCCGCGCGCGAAGCCCGGCTGGTACATGTTGGGCGGGTCGGTGTCGAAGCGGAAGATGTTGGTCTTGAGCGCCTTGAAGCCGCGCTTCTTGACGTGCTTGCCGAGCGTCACCAGGTCGTCGGCCGAGCGCACCGGATCGACGCCCATCACCTCGGCGTTGCGGAATCGGTAGCTGCCGCAATGCGACCAGTAGAGCGGCAGGCGGTCGCGCACCGGGCCGCCGAACAGAGCATGGACCGGGACGCCCAGCGCCTTGGCCTTGACGTCGAGCAGCGCGTTCTCGATCGCCGCCATCGCCTGCTGGTTGAGGCCACCCGGTGCCTGGCGGGTGATGGCATACTGCCGCGTCATGATGCGCTCGATCGGGCGCGGATCCTCGCCGATCAGGTCCTGCGCCATGCGCCGGATGACGGCGGTGATGCCGGCGCTGCCGTAGCCCTCGTTGTACTCCGACCAGCCGACCAGCCCGTCGTCGGTGGTGATCTTGAGGAACGAGAAGTCGCGCCAGCCGGCGTTGCAGTGAAGATCCTCGATCTTGACGATTTTCATGGTGTTTCCCCTCCGTGGGCCGGCAGCATAGACTGCGGGCGGCCAACAGCGGGATGAAAACATGCCCCTCCACGGCAAGGGAATGCTCGTCGTCTACACCGAGGTCGCGGCACGCGACGAGCGCGACCTCAACGAATGGTACAATCGCGAGCACATCGACGAGCGCATCAACCTGCCGGGCTTCCATCGCGCCCGGCGCTATGTCGCGGTGCGCGGCTCGCCGAAATATCTCGCCACCTACGAATGCGACAGCGCCAACGACCTCGCGACGCCGGGCTACCTGCGCATGCTCACCCATCAGACGCCGTGGAGCGATGCCGTCACGGCGAAGTTCACGCGCTTCAGCCGGCTCACCCTGCGCATGCAGGTGGATCTGACGCACGGCATCGGCGGCGTGCTGACCACGGTGCGCTTCATCCCCAACCCGCGCGAGCGCAATGCCCTGACGGAATGGCTGAGAGACACCGCGCTGCCCAGGGCGATCGCGCGCCCCGGCCTGGTCGGCGCGGCCGCGGGCGAGAATGATCTCGAGATCGCCAACGCCCCCTTGCGCGACGCCAGCATGGATCGCCCGCGGGCCGACGAGGTCGAATGGGTCGTGCTGATCGAAGGCTCCGATGCCGGCGCCGTCGGCGCGGCCGCGCGAACCACCTTCTCGCTTGCGCGCCTCAGGCCGTTCGGCGTGACGGCGGCGCCGACGATCGGCACCTACCGGCTGCTGTTCGGGAATCAGCGGTGACATCGGGCATCTCCAGTCCCGATCTGAATCGAACGACAATGTCCTCATCCTGAGGAGCGCCCATAGGGCGCGTCTCGAAGGATGGGATCGGGCAAGGTGTGGTTTCCCATGCTTCGAGACGCGCCCTGCGGGCGCTCCTCAGCATGAGGTTGGGCACGTTGCGAGGCACTTTCACGCCTCTCAGACGGCAATGACGCAGGATTGACCTTCTCTTGATCGCCCGATCGCCTAAATTTCCGGTGTGACCCTTCAGCAGAAAATCTTCTGGCTGCGCCTCGCCACCCTGGTCGGGCTCTGCCTGCCGGCGGTCGAGCTGGCGTGGCGCTGGTACAGCGGCGATCTCGATCCGCGGCCGGTGACCCTGGCGACCCATGCGACCGGGGACTGGGCCGTCGTCTTCCTGCTGCTGTCGCTCGCCATGACGCCGGCGCGGGCGCTACTCGACTGGATGCCGCTGGTGCAGGTGCGCCGCCGCATCGGCGTGGCGGCGGCGCTCTATGCCGGCGCCCATCTGCTGATCTACGTGCTCGACCAGAAATGGGACCTGATCGTCGTCGCCACCGAGATCGTCAAGCGCTTCTACCTGACCATCGGCTTTGCCGCGCTGCTGGTGCTGGCGGCCCTCGCCATCACCTCGACCGACCGCTGGCAGCGGCGGCTCAGGCGCAACTGGAAGCGCCTGCACTGGCTGGTCTACCCCGCCGCCTTCGTCGCCCTGGTCCATTTCTTCATCCAGTCCAAGGTCAAGATCGGCGAGCCGGCCTTCGCCGCCGGCCTGTTCGCCTGGCTGATGCTGTGGCGGGTGCTGCCGGCCGGGCTGCGGACCCGCTACCTCGGCCTCGTCCTGTTGGCGCTCGGGGCGACCCTGGCGACCCTGGTCTTCGAGGCGGGTTGGTACTGGATGATCAATGGCATCGATCCATCGCGAGCCCTCGAAGCCTACCTCGATCCCGAGCTGGCGCCGCGGCCGGCGCAGAAGGTGCTGATCGCCTCGCTGCTGGTGATCGCCGCCGTCGCCGTGCGCCGCCTCGCCGTCGCGGCAAACAAGCGCTGGACGAAGCGCTATATCCAGTCGAGTATATCGTCTCCCTGACCTGGAGGCTGACTTGTCGAAAAGACGGCGCTGGCTCGGCGTGGCGCTCGCCCTGTCGTTGCTCCCGAGCGTAGCGTTCGCCCAGGGCAATGTTGTGGTGTTCGCCGCGGCGAGCCTGAAGAACGCGCTCGACGAGATCGCGACGGCCTGGTCGAACGACACCGGCAGGCCGATGCCCCGGCTCTCCTATGCCGCGAGCCCGGCGCTCGCCAGGCAGATGGAGCAGGGTGCGCCGACCGACCTGTTCATCCCGGCGGACCTCGACTGGATGAACTACGTCCAGGGCAAGAACCTGATCAAGACGGACAGCCGGTTCAATCTCCTGGGGAACAGGATCGTGCTGATCGCGCCCAGGGATTCGAAGCTGACGTCGGTCGAGATCAAAGGCACAGACCTCGCCGAGGCGCTGGCCGGCGGGCGTCTGTCGATGGCCAACGTCGAGGCCGTGCCGGCCGGCAAGTACGGCAAGGCCGCGCTCGAGAAGCTCGGCGCCTGGAACGCCGTCAAGGATCGTCTGGCGCAGGCCGAGAACGTTCGCGCCGCCCTGCTCCTGGTGGCGCGCGGCGAGACGCCGCTCGGCATCGTCTATGCCACCGACGCGGCGCCCGAGCCCAACGTCAAGATTGTCGGCACCTTCCCGGAGGGGTCGCATCCGCCGATCATCTACCCGGCGGCGCTGACCAGAGACTCGAAGAACGCCGACGGCAGGGCATTCCTCGACTTCCTGCGCAGCGCCAGGGCGCGCATTGCGTTCGAGAAGCAGGGCTTCACGGTGCTGGTGCGGTCGAGCTCGGCGACATGACGCCGGAGGAGTGGACGGCGGTCAGATTGAGCTTGCTGGTCGCGACCACGGCGACCCTGGCCAGCCTGCCTGTGGGCGTCGCCATTGCCTGGCTGCTGGCGCGCGGCCGCTTCTGGGGCAAGGGCCTGCTCGACACCTTGGTCCACCTGCCGCTGATCCTGCCGCCCGTGGTGACCGGCTATCTGCTGCTGATCACCTTCGGACGGAAGGCGCCGGTCGGCGCCTTCCTGGCCGACGAGCTCGGCATCGTGTTCGCCTTTCGCTGGACCGGCGCCGCGCTGGCCTGCGGCATCATGGGCTTTCCGCTGATGGTGCGCGCGATTCGCCTCTCGATCGAGGCCGTCGACCGCCGGCTCGAGTCGGCGGCCGGCACGCTCGGCGCGCACCCGGTGCTGGTGTTCGCCACCATCACCCTGCCGCTCTGCCTGCCCGGCGTGATCGCCGGCGCCATCCTGTGCTTCGCCAAGGCGATGGGCGAGTTCGGCGCCACCATCACCTTCGTGTCCAACATTCCCGGCGAGACCCAGACCCTTCCGTCGCTGATCTACACCTTCACCCAGGTGCCCGGTGGGGACGCCGGCGCCTTCCGCCTCACCCTGGTGTCGATCGCCCTCTCGATGGCGGCGCTGCTCGGCTCGGAGCTGCTGGCGCAGCGCATCGGCGTCCGGCAAATGGCGGCATGAGCCTCGAGGTCGACGTCGACCATGCGCGCGGCAGCTTCCGTCTCACGGCGCGCTTCACCGCCGCGCCCGGCCTGACGGCGCTGTTCGGCCGGTCGGGCTCGGGCAAGACAACCCTGGTCGACATCGTCGGCGGCCTGGTGCGGCCTGATCGCGGCCGGATCGTCGTCGACGGCCAGGTGCTGGTCGACACCGCAACGGGCCTATTCGTCCCGCGCCATCGCCGCCACATCGGCTACGTGTTCCAGGACAGCCGGCTGTTCCCGCACTTCAACGTGCGCCGCAACCTCTTGTATGGCCGCTGGTTCGGCCGCGACGCGGTCGGCGGCGCCAAGGCGGACCTCGACTCCGTGGTCGAACTGCTGGGTATCGGCGCCCTGCTCGACCGCCGGCCGGCCTCGCTGTCGGGTGGCGAGAAGCAGCGGGTCGCGATCGGCCGCGCCCTGCTCTCCTGGCCGCGCCTGCTGCTGATGGACGAGCCGCTCGCTTCGCTCGACGAGGCACGACGGGCCGAGATCCTGCCCTACATCGAGCGGTTGCGCGATCAGATGGGTGTGCCGATCCTCTATGTCAGCCATTCCGTCGCCGAGGTGGCGCGCCTCGCCACGACGGTGGTGCTGCTGGGCGACGGCACGGTGACGGCCATCGGCGCGGTCGGCGACGTGCTGTCGCTGGCCGATCCGGCCGACGTCGGCAGCGTGCTCGACGCCACGGTGGCGCGCCACGACGAGGCCTTCCAGCTCTCGGTGCTGGCGACGTTGGCGGGAGAGCTGCAGGTGCCGCGCCTGCGGGCGGCGGCGGGCACTGCCGTGCGTGCCTACATCCGCGCCCGCGATGTCATGCTGTCGCTTCAGCCGCCCGAGGAGGTGAGCGCCCTCAATGTGCTGCCAGGCCGGATCGTCGAGATCACCGCCGGCGCGAGCGGCGCCCAGGCCGATGTCAGGCTCGACTGCCATGGCGCCATCCTGGTCGCGCGCATCACCGCCAAGTCGGTGCAGCGCCTGGCCCTGGCGCCCGGCCGCCAGGTCTTCGCGGTCATCAAGAGCGTCTCGTTCGAACGGACGTAGGGCCTTTCGCGGTCCCCGCGACAGGTTTCTGCGCTATCCTCCTCCACAGGGGAGGCCCGCCATGGCCAAGACAAGAGTCCGCGAGGGCATGCCGAGCGGCGTCATGATCGTGACACCGCTGCGCCGCAAGGTCTCCCGTCCGGGCGGCGCGCCCGCTGCGAGGCGGCGAGCTTGCTTGGCCCGATGCCCGCCTGGCCCAAAACCGTCCGAAGTGAGGAATTGATGCCGCTCCTGCTTGCCTTCACGCCACGCTTCATCACGCTCACGCTGTCGGCGCTCGGGCTGGTCGCGTTCGCCATCGCGCTGACGTTCGATCCGTGGTCGTTCCTGCTGCATCTCGGCCTCTACGTCACGATCTTCCTGACGGCCGTCGGCATCCACGACCTGATCCAGAAGAACCACTCGATCCTGCGCAACTATCCGATCGCGGCGCACCTGCGCTTCATCTTCGAGGAAATCCGGCCGGAGATGCGGCAGTACTTCTTCGAGGGCGACAAGGATGGCACGCCGTTCAGCCGGGACCGCCGCGCGGTGGTCTACCAGCGCGCCAAGAAAGTGCTCGATGTGCGGCCCTTCGGGACCCAGTACGACGTCTACAGCGTCGGCTTCGAATGGATGAACCATTCGATCTTGCCGGCGGCGGTGCGCGGCGATCATTTCCGGATCACGATCGGCGGGCCGGAGTGCACGCAGCCCTACTCCGCCTCCGTCTTCAACATCTCGGCGATGAGCTTCGGGGCGCTCAGCGCCAACGCCATCCGCGCCTTGAACGGCGGCGCCCGCCTCGGCGGCTTCGCGCACGACACCGGCGAAGGCGGCTACAGCCCCTATCACCGCGAGGGTGGCGGCGACATCATCTGGGAGATCGGCTCGGGCTATTTCGGTGCGCGCAATCCCGACGGCACCTTCTCGCCCGAGAAGTTCGCGGAGGCGGCCGCCAATCCGCAGGTCAAGATGGTCGAGCTGAAGCTCAGCCAGGGCGCCAAGCCCGGCCACGGCGGCGTCCTGCCGGCGCCGAAGGTGAGCCAGGAGATCTCGGCGACGCGCGGCGTGCCGATGGGCGAGGACTGCGTCTCGCCGTCACGGCATTCGGCGTTCTCGACGCCGATCGAGATGATGCGCTTCATCGCCGAGATGCGACGCCTGAGCGGCGGCAAGCCGGCCGGCTTCAAGCTCTGCATCGGGCATGAATGGGAGTTCCTCGCCATCTGCAAGGCGATGCTCGAGACCGGCATCTATCCCGACTTCATCGTCGTCGACGGCAAGGAGGGCGGCACCGGCGCGGCGCCGATGGAGTTCGTCGACCACATCGGCAAGCCGATGCGCCAGGGTCTCTATTTCGTGAGCAACGCCCTGATCGGCATCGGCGCGCGCAATCGCATCAGGATCGGCGCCGCCGGCAAGATCATCACCGCCTTCGATATCGTCCGGACCATGGCGCTGGGCGCCGACTGGTGCAATGCCGCGCGCGGCTTCATGTTCGCCGTCGGCTGCATCCAGTCGCAGTCCTGCCACACCGACCGCTGCCCGACCGGGGTGGCGACGCAGGATCCGATGCGTCAGCGCGCCCTCGACGTCCCCGACAAGATGCAGCGCGTGGTCAATTTCCATCGCGCGACCCTGCACGAGCTGGCCGAGATGACCGCCGCGGCAGGTCTCGAGCATCCCAACGATTTCAAGCCGATCCACATCTCGCGCCGCGTCTCGGCCAGCGAGGTCATCACCTTCGCCGAGCTCTATCCGCCGCTGGCCGAGGGCGCCCTGCTGGCCGGCACCGCTCCGCCACGCTGGATGCAGCCATGGGCCATGGCCGATGCCCGGTCGTTCCGCGCCGTGACCCAGGCCTGACCAAAAGCGGTTGCGAATCGATGGTCGTTGGCCCAGCAATGAGCGACAGGCAAAGAGGAATCGCCATGACCGCCCCCTTCGATCTTGCTCCCTTGCTGGCACCCGGCACGCCGCCGCCGGCCGTCAAATGGAACGGCTTCCCCAAGTACAATTTCATCGGTGGCCACAACGACGCCAGGCACGTGCCGGTCGACGCGCTGATCGCGGCGGCCACGGCCGTGCTGAAGCGCGAGGGCGCGACGCTCGCGACCTATGGCCTTGCCAGCGGACCGCTCGGCTATCGGCCGCTGCGCGACTTCCTGGCCGGCAAGCTCAAGGGCCACGCCGGCATCGACTGCTCGCCGGACGAGATCCTGATCACGTCGGGGTCGATGCAGGGCCTCGAGCTGGTCAACAGCCTGCTGCTCGGCAAGGGCGACACCGTGCTGATCGAGCAGGAGACCTATGGTGGCGCGCTCACCAAGCTGGTCAAGCTCGGCATCAACACGATCGGCATCCCGCTCGACAGCGAAGGCCTGCGGCTCGACGTGCTGAAGCAGAAGCTCGAGGAGCTGAAGCAGAAGGGCGTGACGCCGAAATACATCTACACCATCCCCACGGTGCAGAATCCCACCGGCGCCATCATGGGCGAGGCGCGGCGCGCCGAGCTGCTGAAGATCGCCCGCGACTACGGCGTCATGATATTCGAGGACGAGTGCTACTCCGACCTGGTGTGGAGCGGCAAGCGGCCGCCATCGCTCTATGCGATGGCCGGCGGCGAAGGCGTCATCCATATCGGCTCGTTCTCCAAGTCGATCGCGCCGGCGCTGCGCGTCGGCTACATCGTCGCCAGGTGGGAGATCCTGAGCCGCATCCTCGGCCTCAAGCAGGATGCCGGCTCGGGCGCGCTGGAGCAGATGGTGCTGGCCGAGTTCTGCAAGCAGCACTTCGCCGAGCATGTGCCGAGACTCAGCAAGACCTTGGCCGGCAAGCTGCAGACCCTGCGCGAGGCGCTGGCCGAGCAGTTCGGCACCGCCGCGGAGTTCGGCGACCCGCCGGGCGGCATCTACCTCTGGATCAAGCTGCCCGACAATGTCGACACCGTGAAGCTGGCCCAGGCCGCGCTCGCCGCCGGCGTGTCGCTCAATCCCGGCCCGGAATGGTCGACCAACAAGGAGTACGCCCGCTGCCGCCTGCGCCTCTGCTTCGCCAACCCCGAACCCGAGACGATCAGGCAGGGCGTCGCCGTGCTGGCCGACGTCTGCCGCCGCGAGTTCGGCGTGCCGCTGCGCAGCTCCAACGTCGAGAAAGCGTGACGCTTACTCTCCTCCCCAGCTTTCGCTCTGTCGAGTTCACACACAATATTGTCCTCCCTGCGCGAAGCGCGGGGAGGTGCCCCCGGAGGCGCTAAAATACAAAGGGACCTCACCCTGAGGAGCGGCCTGGAGGGCCGCGTCTCGAAGGGGCGGCCACAGGGAAGAGCGCCGCGACACGACTTTTTTCAACGACCTCTATGTGGCCCATCCTTCGAGACGCGCCCTGCGGGCGCTCCTCAGGATGAGGTTTCCTTCTATTTTAACGCCTATGGGGGCACCTCCCCGCGCTTCGTGCAGGGAGAACGTGCCCCGCCTTGCGGGGCGGAGGGGTCATGCTCTTTCGGACCGCGAGCGTCCCGCTCGCTCATGGCGATTGAGCGAGCGGGACGCTCGCGGTCCGGAAAACCATGGCCGTCGCCGCGTGACGGCGTCGGCTCCCTGGCAAAGCTTGGGAGGAAAAGAGCCTCGGCCCTACTCCGCGATCACCATCCACATCACGCCGAAGCGGTCGGTGACCATGCCGAAGCTCGAGGCGAAGAAGGTCCTGGTGAGCGGCTGTTGCACCTGCCCGCCCTTGCCGACGGCGTCGAAGAGCGTCGCAGCCTCGGCGTCGTTGGCCGCGTTGAGCGTGAGGCCGAAACCCTGGAAGGACGGCTTGCCGGCGCAGTGGCCGTCCGACGCCATGATCTGCGTGTCGCCGACCTTGAAGGCGGCGTGCATGATCTTGTTCTCCGATGCGGTTGGCATCGTACCCTCCGGCGGCTTCTCGGGCGCCTCGCTGAAGCGCATCAACATGTCGACCTTGGCGCCGATGGCGCTCTTGTAGAACTCGAGCGCCTCCTCGCACTTGCCGTCGAAGAACAGGTAGGGCTGCACGTTCATCACTCGCTCCTTTCGATCCTCTCAGTCGATGCTCATGCCGCGTCGCGGCCGGTTTCGAAGAACGCGGCGCATCGCTCGAGGCAGCCGGTCCAGCCGCCCTGATGGTCGAGCCGGGCTTCCTCGGAAGCGAACGCGGTATGCCTCAAGGTGAGGCGCGTCTGCTCGCCCAGGTCGTCGAAGGTCACCGTGACCAGGGTCTCGCGATCGATCGCGCCGTCGGCATCCTCGGTCATGTAGGTGAAGACCAGGCGTTCCGGCGGGACGATCTCGCGATAGACGCCGTGCTTGACCATCACGCTCCCGTCGGGTGCGCGCATGCGACGATGCCAAATTCCGCCGGGCCGCAGGTCGATGGTGCAGGAGAGCGGCGTGAAATCGCGCGGCGCCCACCAGCGCGCCGCCAGCCGCTCGTCGGTCCACGCGGCGAAGACGCGTGCCCGCGACGCGGCAATGTCGCGCGTCACGACAAGCTCGCCGGCGACCGGCCTCGCGGCGTCGGCGGCGACGTGCGCCGGGCCGTTCATGGCGTCCTCACGAACTCGATTTCGGCCACGATCTCGATCGACGGGCCGAGCAGCGGCATCAGGCCGAACGCGACGGGATCGATGCTGGTGCGGGCGGTGGCGCCGATGCGCGGCTGGCCGGTCAGGCCCTTGCCGGCACCGACCAGGTCGACGTCGAAGGTCACCGGCTTGCTGTGACCCAGCAGGGTCAAGGTACCATCGACCTTGCCGGCACGCGGCCCGGTCTGCCGGAACGCCGTCGACACGAACGTCGCCTGGGGGAAGGTCTTCGACTTCAGGAAATCGTCGCCGGCCAGCTGCTCGCCGAAGCCCTTGACGTTGGAGGTGATCGACGCGGTCTCGACCCTGGCCGACAGCACCGAGCCGCCCGGGTTGGCGGGATCCCACTTCAGCGTGCCGTCCAGCCGATCGAACCGGAAGATGCTCCAGGAGTAGCCGAGATGCGAGACGCGGGCGATGATTGCGGCATGATCCGGATCGAGCCCATAGGTTCCCGCGAGCGCCAACTTGTAGTCCTGCTCGGCGGGATAGACGCCAGGCGGCAGGCCGGACGACACCGATTGGCCATGTCCGGCCGCCGGAACGAGCGCCAGCGCCAGGGACGCCGCCAGCACGCGTGACGACAGACGGCTCGCGCGGGCATCGCGCCGCTTGCTCATGACTTCCTCCGTGTTGGCTATCGCTTCTCGGCCAGCGCCTTGAGATTG
>JALHMO010000058.1 GCA_022844015.1 Reyranella sp.
CTCGAAGGATGGGCCACACAGAAGATCGTTGGAAAAGCGGTGTCGCAGTCCCCTTCACTGTTGCCGACCCTTCGAGACGCGGCCCTCCGGGCCGCTCCTCAGGGTGAGGTCCGCTTTAGTTTAACGCCTATGACCCCTCCGCCCCGTATGACGGGGCACCTTCCCAGCTTCGCTGGGGAGGAGGATGAATCCCTACTCCGCCGCCTTCTTCTCCGCCGGGTCGTCCATCATCACGGTGATGTCGGCGGCGATGTGATGGGTCGGGCCCTGGGCCGCCTGGTTCTCCTGGACGATGGTGCGGCCGAAAGCCGACACCACCGGCACCGTCGCCCGATCGACCGGTGCTGCGCGCTTCTTGCGCGCCAGTGCCGCCGCGATATAGGGCGCCAGCTCGGCCTGCTTCCGCGCGTCGCGCGCCGCCTGGTCGGCCTTCAGCTTCGGCATCACCTTGGCGGCGAACAGCTCCAGCGAGTCGCAGATGTGCTCGTGCCTGTTGCGGCCGCCCTGCTGGATGAACACGACCTGGTCGACCCCGGCTTCCTGGTAGCGGCGCAGGTGCTCGGTGAGCTCGGCCGGCGTGCCGATGCCGCTGCCCTGGCCGACCGCCGGCAGCTTGTCCTTCGCCGCCTCGAAGCGCTGCCAGACGTCGGTCACGCCCGGCTGGTGATGGCCGTACACGTAGTAGTGGCCGAGCGAGTAGCCGAAGAACTGGAATCCCTCGGCGCCGCGGCGCTGCGCCTCCTCGCGATCCTCGTGGCAGGAGAAGCCGGTCACCATGGCGACGTTGGCGTTCACGGCATGGCCGATCGGCACGCATTGCTCGCTCTTGATGATGTCGTAGTACTCGTGCGCCCACTTGCCCGCCTCGGCCGGATCGACGAAGGCGAAGGTGAGCGCGCCGATGCCGGCACGCGCCGCGGCATGGATGGTCTCGCGCCGGCTGCACGCCACCCAGAGCGGCGGATGCGGCTTCTGCAGCGGCTTCGGCACGATGTTGCGCACCGGCATGGAGAAGAACCTGCCCTGGAAGCCGGGATAAGGGCTCATCGCCATCATGTCGGCGGTCTGCTCGACCGCCTCGGCCCACATCGCCTTCTTGTCGGCGGGGTCGATGCCGAAGCCCTCGAGCTCGACGCGCGACGCCGATTCGCCGGTGCCCCAGTCGACCCGGCCGTCGGACACGAGATCGAGCGTGGCGATGCGCTCGGCGACGCGGGCCGGATGGTTGTAGCCGGGCGGCGCCAGCACCACACCGTGCCCGATGCGGATACGCTGGGTTCGCGCGGCACAGGCGGCTAGGAACACCTCCGGCGCCGAGGAATGGGCATACTCCTCGAGGAAATGGTGCTCGACCTCCCAGATGTAGTCGATGCCCAACCGGTCGGCGAGCTCGACCTGCGCCAGCGCGTCCTTGAATAGGCGATGCTCGCTGTCGGCTGTCCACGGACGCGGCAACTGATGCTCGTACAAAAGACCGAAGCGCATAGTGTTCTCCTGAGTCGAGAGCGAAACTTTCTTAGTTGGATTGCAGCACCAAGCAAAACCTCATCCTGAGGAGCCACGCGTAGCGTGGCGTCTCGAAGGGTCGGCAACAGGTGTACTTTGGCCACCCCTTCGAGACGCCACGCTACGCGTGGCTCCTCAGGGTGAGGCGCTCTTTGGCGCTTCGACCAAACAAAATCACGCTCTAGTGCGCGGTCCACCCGCCGTCGACGACGAGGCCGGCTCCCGTCATGAAGCCGGCGTCGTCCGAGGCGAGGAACACGATGCCCTTGGCGATGTCGTCGGCCACGCCGAGCCGGCCGATCGGATGCATGGCAAGCGTGGTCTGGCGCGCCTTCTCGGTATCGTTGGTGCCTTGCGCCTGCGCGCGCATGACGAAGGTCTGCTGGCCCATGTCGGTCTCGATGAGGCCGGGATGGATCGAGTTGACCCGGATCCTGTAGCCCTTGCGGCCGAACTCCAGCGCCGTCGACTTGGTGAACAGCGTCACGCCGCCTTTCGTCAGCGAGTAAAGCGGATCGAGCTGCGAGCCGACCAGGCCGGCGACCGACGCGAGATTGACGATGGCGGCACCGTGCGCGCTCTTCGGGCCGCTCACCTTGAGGTGCGGCAGCGCCGCGCGCGTGCCCAGCACGACGCCGGTGAGGTTGACGGCGACCAGCCGGTTCCAGTCGTCGATCGAGGCGTCCTCGATTCCCTTGCCGACGAAGATGCCGGCGTTGTTCACCAGCACGTCGAGCGCGCCGAACCGCTTCACCGTGGCGTCGATGGCGGCTGCCCAACTCGCCTCCTTCGTGACGTCGAGCGGGACATAGAGCGCCTGGCCGCCAGCCGCCTCGATCTCGCGGGCCGTCTGTCGGCCGCGTTCGTCCAGCACGTCGCCGATCGCCACCTTCGCGCCCGCCTGGGCCATCAGCTTCGCCGTGGCGCCGCCGATGCCGCGCGCCGCGCCGCTCAGGAACGCGACCTTGCCGTCGAGCCTGTTCATTCGTTTCCTCCTTCGCCATGTCGATTTGCGCCGATCCTGTTTGCAGCTATGCTCGCGTCAGAACAAGAAGAGTTAGGGGGAGGACTGGCCGGCATGCGCCAGGGTCGGTTGATCGCGACGGGCGCCATGTTGGCATTCTGCCTGTTCGCGCTCTGGCAATCTCTGCTGCTTTCGCTGACCGACCGATTGGGCCCGGGTCCCGGCTTCTTTCCATTCTGGTTGGCGATGATCGGCGCGGTGCTGGCCGTCGCGTTGATGATCTCGACGTTTCGCGAAGCGGCTGATCCTCCCGACACGCCTCGGATCCTGCCGCACGGCCCCGGCGGCAAGCGTTGGTTTGCGATCGTCGGGCTGCTGGCGGCGGTAACCGTGGCGATGGACTTCCTGGGTTTCCGCCTCGCCATGCTGGCGTTCAACGCCGCCCTCGTCATCGCCCTGGGCGAGCGCCGCTGGTGGCTCGTTGCGCTCTTCGCCGGGATGGGCAGCTTCGGCGTCTACTATGTGTTCACCACTTGGCTGGACGTGATTCTGCCGAGCGGCCGGCTGGGCTTGTAGGCCATGGAGTCCCTTGGCCACCTGCTCTCGGGGTTCGCCGCGGCGTTGTCCTGGCACTACCTTCTCTATGCCTTCGCCGGCTGCACGCTCGGCACGCTGATCGGCGTGCTGCCCGGGCTCGGGCCGGCCGCCGGCACTGCCATCCTGATCCCGCTCACGTTCAGCCTCGACCCGACCGGCGCCATCATCATGCTCTGCGCCATCTACTATGGCGCGATGTACGGCGGCACCATCACCTCGGTGCTCATCAACGTGCCGGGAGAGGCCGCCTCGGTCGTCACCTGCATCGACGGCCACCAGATGGCGCGCCAGGGCCGCGCCGGCTCGGCGCTCGGCATTGCCGCTATCGGCTCGTTCATCGGCGGAACGCTGGCCACGGTGGCGCTGGTCGTGGTCGCCATGCCGCTCGCCTCGCTGGCCCTCAAGTTCGGGCCGGCCGAGTTCTTCGCGCTCATGGTGGCAGGCCTCTGCCTCGTGGTCGGCCTGGCCGGTCGTAACATCCTGGCCGCCCTGCTGATGACCGTGATCGGCCTGCTGCTGGCCATGATCGGCCTCGACCCGGTGCGCGGCGCGCCGCGCTTCACCTTCGGGATGGAAGAGCTGTTCGACGGCATCGGCTTCGTGCCGGTCGTGATGGGCCTGTTCGGCGTCGCCGAGCTGCTGCTGGCGGCGGAGACGCGGCAGGCCCGCATGATCGAGGCCGAGCTGAAGACCTGGCTGCCGACCCGGCAGGAATGCCGCGACTCGGCGGGCGCCATCGGCCGCGGCACGGTGGTCGGCTTCGTCCTTGGCTTGATCCCGGGCGTCGGCGCCATCGTGCCGACCTTCATGGCCTACGTGCTCGAGAAGCGCGTCTCCAAGACCCCGGAGCGCTTCGGCAAGGGCGCGATCGAGGGCGTGGCTTCTGCCGAGACCGCCAACAACGCCTATGCCAACGCCGCTATGGTGCCGCTGCTGGCGCTCGGCATCCCGAGCTCGCCGACCATCGCGGTGCTGATGGGCGCCTTCATCATCAACGGGATCACGCCGGGGCCGTTCCTGTTCACCGAGCAGCCCGCGCTGGTGTGGACGGTGATCGCGAGCTTCTTCGTCGGCAACGCCCTCCTGCTTATCCTCAACCTGCCGCTGGTCGGGCTGTGGGCCAGGCTGCTCAAGATCCCGTTCAGCTACATGTGCTGCGGCGTGCTGATCTTCTGCGTGATCGGCGCCTACGGGCTGAAACAGAGCCTGTTCGATGTCTGGGTGATGCTGGGGTTCGGCATCATCGGCTACCTGCTGCGCAAGCTCGACTTCCCGATCGCGCCGGCCATCCTGGCCCTGATCCTGGGACCGATGATGGAGAAGTCGCTGCGCACGACGCTGGAGATCTCCGGCGGCAGTTTCGCGATCTTCCTCGACCGGCCGGTGGCGCTCGTCCTGCTGGCCGTGCCGGTGATTGTCATCGGCTTCATCTTGCTCAAGCCACGATCGCTGGCCAAGCTTCGCGAAAGCGATGTCGAATGATCGCCCGTCACGGCGATCGAACAGCGGCAATGACTGTCGCAACATCAGTAAATGGGAGGAAAAACATGCTCATCCGTCGCCGTACCCTGCTCGCCGCCACGGCGGCCACCGCAGCCGCCGTGGCCAGCCCGGCCATCGCCCAGAGCTACCCGCGCCGGGCGGTGCAGCTCGTCGTCGCCTTCCCGGCGGGCGGCAGCACCGATGTCGGCGCCCGCATCCTGGCATCGCTGGCGGAAAAGGATTTCGGCCAGCCCATCACCGTGGTCAACAAGGGCGGCGCCGGCGGCCAGATCGGCTTCACGGAAATCGCCCGTGCCCGTCCGGACGGCTACACGCTGGGCTTCCTCAACCTGCCCGGCATGAACACCATCACCCTCGATCCGGAGCGCAAGGCCGCCTTCACGATCGACAGCTTCATCCCCATCGTGAACCAGGTGCTCGATCCCGGCTTCATCTGGGTCAAGGGCGACAGCCCCTACAAGACGCTGGCCGACCTCGTCGAGGCCGCCAAGAAGACGCCGGGCAAGATCAGCGCCTGCACCACCGGCATCCTGAGCGACGACCACCTCGCCATCCTGATGGTCCAGGAGGCCGCCAAGTGCGAGTTCCGCATCGTTCATTTCGACGGCGGCGCCCAGCAGCTCACCGGCGTGCTGGGCGGCCATGTCGACGTGGCGTTCGACAATGTCGGCAGCGTCTTCAAGCGGGTAGGGACCGGCGAGATACGCGGGCTCGCCGTCACCGACGTCGAGCGTTCCAAGTTCCTGCCCCAGGTGCCGACCACCAAGGAACTCGGCATGCCGACGGTCATCTCCTCCTCGACCCGGGGCGTCGGCGCCCCCAAGGGAACGCCGGCCGAGATCGTCAAGGTCGTCGAGACGGCCTTCCTGAAGGCGATCAACAGCGACGAGATGAAGCAAAAGATGGACGCCGTCGGCCTCGCCCTGAAGCCCATGGTCGGCGCCGAGTACGCCAAGTACTACGCCGACCTGCAGAAGCAGGCGGCCAAGTACACGGAGTGGGCGATCAAGATGCGGTGATTCTTGCTCCTCCCCAGCTCCGCTCTGTCGAATTCACACATCATGTTGTCCTCCCCGCGCGAAGCGCGGGGAGGTGGCGCTGCTTACAGCGCCATTGGGCGGAGGGGCCAAGAGAGACACACGTGCTGCTGGCGTGTTCGTCATGTCGACGCCGAGGTCTCGCAATGGTGACGTTCCATCGCGGACCGACGCCGCCGTCGAAATGATCTGCGAGGCCCCGAGCCGCAAGAGCATGACAGACGCTTCGACCGAGCTTCCCGACCCCTCCGCCCCCTGCGGGGGCACCTCCCATGGGCGTTAAGCCAAGAAGAATCCTCACCCTGAGGAGCGGCCCGGAGGGCCGCGTCTCGAAGGGTCGGCAGCAATGAGGGTGCTGCGACACCGCTTTTTCAACGATCTCCTGTGTGGCCCATCCTTCGAGACGGCCGCTGCGCGGCCTCCTCAGGATGAGGATTCTTCTTAGCTTAACGCCTATGGGGGCACCTCCCCGCGCTTCGCGCAGGGAGGGCAACATGATGTGCAAATTCGACAGACGCTTCGCGTGGGGAGGTGCCCGCGCCTGCCCACGCGGAGTTGGGGAGGAGGCTACTTCAGCTTGTTGAACGGCACGTCCTTGTCGACGCGCACGTCGCTCGGCAGGCCGAGCACGCGCTCGGCGACGATATTGCGCAGGATCTCGTCGGTGCCGCCGGCGATGCGGAAGCCGGCGCCGGCGATCCATTGCGCCTGGAAGCCGGCGGCATGCGGCACCTCCTCGCGCATGATGCCGCCCTGCCCCATCAGCTCCATGGCGAAGGCGCCCATGTCCTGCATCTTGGGCGCCGCCACGATCTTGATGATCGACGATTCGGGGCCCGGCGTCTGGCCCTTGGAAAGCGCCGTCAACGTGCGGTAGCGCGTCAGCTTGAGGCCCTGCTGCTGGACGTACCAGTCGGCGATCTTGCCGCGCACCTGCTGGTTGCGGATCGCCGGGCCGTCATCGAGCTCGGTGTCGCGCGCCAGTTCCATCAGCTCGTCGACGTCCAGCCCGCCGGCGGGCAAGCCGACCGCGAGCCGCTCGTTCATCAGCGTGGTCAACGCGGCCTTCCAGCCCTCGCCGACCTTGCCCAGCCGCTGCGCGTCGGGCACCCGCACGTCGGTGAAGAACACCTCGTTGAAGTTGGCGCCGCCCGACATCTGCTTGATCGGCCGCACCTCGACGCCAGGGCTCTTCATCGACAGGAAGAACATGGTGAGTCCCTGGTGCTTCGGGACACTGGGGTCGGTGCGGGTGATGATGATGCCGTAGTCGCAGTAGTGCGCGCCCGAGGTCCAGACCTTCTGGCCGTTGATCACCCAGCCATCGCCGTCTCGCTCGGCGCGGGTGCGGATGCCGGCCACGTCCGACCCGGCAGCCGGCTCGGAGAACAGCTGGCACCACACTTCCTCGCCATGGAGCGCCGGCTTCACGTAACGCTGCAGGTGCTCCGGCGAGGCGTAGGCCATCATGGTGGGGATGCACATGCCGAGCCCGATATCGAAGAAGCCCAGCGGCACCAGGTAGTTCGATTCCTCCTGCTGGTAGATCACCTGCAGGATCGGCGAGCCGCCTCGGCCGCCATACTCCTTCGGCCAGGTGATGCGGGCATAGCCGGCAGCGGCCTTCCTGGCCTGCCACTCCTTGGCCTTCGCCAGCAAGTTCGGGTCATCGTTGCGCGCGCGAAAGCTCTGCTTGTCGTCGCTCTTGCGCGTGGCATTGGCGTCGAGCCAGGCGCGCACTTCCTTGCGGAAGGCGGCCTCTTCGGGCGTGTCGTTGAAATCCATGAATTCCTCCTGCTTTCTCCTCACCCTGAGGAGCGCCCGCAGGGCGCGTCTCGAAGGGTGGGCCTCAGTCTTGACGATTGCCCACCCTTCGAGACGCATCGCTCCGCGATGCTCCTCAGGGTGAGGCGAAGTAACTACGCCGCGTTCTTCTGCTCGAGCCGGCTCACCAGCTTGTCCTTCCAGGCCATCGGCCCGCCGAGCGACAGTGCCATCACGCGCGCTCGCCGGTAGTGGAACTGCGTGTCGGCCTCCCAGGTGAAGCCGATGCCGCCATGCGTCTGGATGTTCTCCTTGGAGGCGAAGTCGTAGGCCTCGGTCGCCGCGATGCGCGCCGCCGCGGCGGCCAGCGGCAAGTCGGCGCCGCCGTCGGTCAGCATCATGGCGCCGTAGTAGGCGTTCGACCGCGCCAGCTCGAGCTTGACGTAGCAGTCGGCGAGCTTGTGCTTCAGCGCCTGGTACGAGCCGATCGGCCGGCCGAAGGCCTGGCGCTGCAGCGCATAGTCGCGCGCCATCCACATCGCCGCCTCGGCGCCGCCGACCTGGGCAAAGGCGAAATAGACCGCCGCCGCGTCGTAGAGGCGCTCGAGCAGGCGCCAGCCCTCGCCCTCGCCGCCGAGCAGCTCGGCTGTTGCGCCGTCGAATTTCAGCTCGGCATGCTTGCGCGCCGGATCGATGGTCTCGACGCGCGTGCGCTCGACCGACGCCTGCGCAAGATCGACCAGTACCAGCGACACCGCGCGATCGCCGCTGCCGCCGGTGTTGGCCAGCACGATCGCGAAGGTCGCGGCCTCGCCGTCCGCCACCGGCAGCTTCCTGCCGTTGAGGCGGCCGCCACCAAAGGTGGCGCGGATGCTGCGAGGCTTGGGCGGCTGCGGCCCCTCGGCCGTCGCCAGGGTGCCGATCGCCTCGCCGGCCGCGAGCCTGGGCAGCCATTTCTTCTTCTGCGTTTCCGAGCCGGCGAGCTTCAACGCCTCGGTCGCCAGCACGACCGAGGTGTCGAACGGCACCGGCGCCGCCGCGCGGCCGATCTCCTCGGCGACGACGCAAAGCTCGAGCGGCGACAGGCCGAGCCCGCCATACTCCTCGGGGATGCCTGTGCCCGTCACGCCGAGCTCGATCAGGCCTTTCCACACGTCGTCGGCATGGGTCTCCTCGCCGTCGAGCACGCGCCGCACGACCTTGGTCGGGCACTTGTCGGTGAGGAACTTGCGAACCTGCTCCTTGAGCAGCTTCTGGTCGTCTGAGAAATCGAAGTTCATGATGGCAGCAGCCTAGCAAGCAAGCTCGCATCGGGGAACGGTCTTGGGTTCCGACAGGCGGGCTCGGCGGTGTGGTAAGGTGAGGCATGGAAACTTCACAGATCAAGGACTGGCACGCCCACGTCTATTTCGACACCGCCTCGCGCGATCCCGCGTGGGCGTTGCGCGAGAAAATCGAGAAGACTTTCGACATCCAGATGGGCCGCTTCCACGAGAAGCCCGTCGGACCGCATCCGCGCTACAGCTACCAGGTGCATTTCAGGAACGAGCAGCTCGCGCCACTGCTCTCCTGGCTGACGCTCAATCGCGGCGACCTCACGGTGTTCGTGCATCCCAACACCGGCGAGGACCTGGAAGATCACCGCGACCGCGCGATCTGGCTCGGCCAGCAGGTGCCTCTGGTCCTCGACATCTTCACCAGGAAGGATTGATCGACATGGATTCGCTACTGCCGCTCGCCAGGAAAGTCGGCGAGAAACTGAAGGCGCGCAAGGAAACGGTCGGCGTGTCGGAATCGTCGGCCGGCGGCCTCGTCTCGGCCGTGCTGCTCGCGGTGCCGGGGGCCTCGGCCTACTTCATGGGTGGCGCCGTGGTCTATACGCGCCCGGCCGGCGAGGCCTTCCTGACGGCGACCAAGGAGAAGCGCGCCGGCATCCGCTCGTCGTCCGAGCCGTGGGCAACGCTCGCCGCCGAGTTGGTGCGCGAGCGGCTGAACACGACCTGGGGCCTCGCCGAGACCGGTGCCTCCGGTCCGACCGGCAATTCCTACGGCGATCCCGCGGGCCACACTTGCGTCGCCGTCGTCGGCCCCAAAGGCAAGGTCGCCCGCACCCTGCGTACCGGCTCGAACGACCGAGTCGCCAACATGCGCGCCTTCGCCGCCGAGGCGCTCAAGCTGCTCGACGAGCAGTTGGGATAGGTCGAGAGGTCGAATGAGGATCTCTCGCTGCGCACGCTTCAGTTGTCCTTTCGATGGTCGATCCTCGATCGACAGGTTCGTACGACATGGATAGTCCCGACATCGGCGATTCTGCCCGCCGTTACGGCGTCGTGCTCTGCGGGCTGATGATGCGGCCGTTGCGATCGATCCGGTTGCCGTAAGCGTCGTAACGGAAACCGTACTCGTCACGGGTTACCTGCTGACCCACGATCGCCTGGCGTGCCTCGACATAGGGTCCCGTGCCCGGCTGGCTCGGCACCACGTAGGCGGGTGCACCGGACACGCGATGGCCGTTGGCGTCGATGCGATAGCCCTCGGAATCGACACGATGACCGTACTGGTTAGTTCGATAGGCCGCACTGCCCGGTCGGGCCGTCCCGTCGCGATAGCTGCGGGCATCGACCTCGCGGCCGACGCACTGATTGAAGACTACCGATCCGGGCGCGAGGCCATACGATGAGCACGCGTCGCGGGCATCGCTGCTCAACCTGGCTTGCGCGTGGTCGCGGTTCGCGGGGCCACTGGAACGGGCCGCCTGCTCGCCCGACACGCAGCGATCGAAAGCGGCCGTGCCGGAGACGAAACCGTAGTCGGCGCACGCCTGCCCCGACGTGGAATAGGCGGCGGTGTAAGCCGGTGCCGGCGGCCCGACCGCCTGGTTGTAGCGGTTGGCGTCGGTTTGGTAGGGCACCTGGCAGGCGGCCGCGAGCAGACCGAGGGACGCGATCGTGAAGAGGCGAGCATGCATGAGAATCTCCTTGCCCCGGGGGATTGGGGGCAAAGGTGAACGTGTCTCGTGTCGCGAAGTTACGGCGGGCCCGCCGGCAAACTAAAGCTCGCATTCGGCGCCCCGGGCCCCACATTCAATCAAGCGGCTGATAGACCCAATACCAATGGCAGGCTCTGCCCCTGCCGCGCCGCATGACCTCAAATTCGAGCCGACGGGCTGCAGCCCAACCTGTACATCTTTCGCGGCATGCTTTGCTGCGTCCGCAGGTGGCCGAGAAAGCGAACCATTCAATGCCGTATGCACAAGCAATGTCCGGCGATTTCCACGCCGACCTCAAGAGCCTGCTGCCGCGCTTGCGGCTCTACGCCCTGTCACTGACCCGCAGCCGCGACCGCGCCGACGACCTGCTCCAGCAGACCGTCGTGAAGGCGCTCGCCGGCCGGGCTTCCTTTAGCCTCGGCACCAACCTCGCGGCGTGGCTGATGCGCATCCAGCGCAACGAGTTCATCTCCGGAGTCCGCCGCGAACGCCCGACGGTGTGCCTGGACGAGGTCATCCTCGCCTCGCTGGCGCACCCGCCGGTTCAGGAGAGCGGCCTGGTCATGCGCGAGTTCCGCAAGGCGTTCGGCTGCCTCCCCGGCAATCAACGCGAGGCTTTGCTGCTCATGGTCCTCGAAGGCTGGTCCCACGAGCAGATCGCCGCCCACTGCGCGGTGTCGGTCGGCACCGTGAAGAGCCGAATCTGGCGGGCCCGCAGGAGCCTCCGCAACCTGCTCGCAGATCGTGGCAGCAGCGGCGATGCGATCGACGCCGTCAGGGCGGCAACCTCGACGCCATCCCCGCGTTTCCATCTGCCACCGCGAAATTCGGCCGAAACCTCAGGAGCACGCCATGCAGCGCGAACTAACGCCCATTGAGGCACGGGGCGGCGTCGTCAGCGGCCGCATCGTCATGGTCCTCGCCATGTCGTTCCTCGGCGCCGTCGTCGCCCTGGCGGGAGTATGGGCGGCCATGAGCATGGCGAACTAGCGAAGCCGCGACCCGGTTCGCGAATCCCCGGAACGCTGCAAACCGACATCTGGAGGCCATGATGCCTACGATCGACAAGAACCAGGCGAAGACCAATCCCAGCAAGGTCTTCGACAAACCCGACGAGGTCGTCGCCAACACCGAGCTCAAGCCCGGGGAAAAGGCGGCAATCCTCCAGGAGTGGGAACTCGAAGCCCGCCTGATGGACGTCGCCCTCGACGAGGGCATGAATCAGAAGCCCGAAGAAAAGCCGAACCAGGCCCCCGCGAAAAGCCTGCTGCCCGAGGTCAAGAAGGCACAACGGGACCTCGGCGCCAAGCCGATCCCGGACGACGGCGCCCCGACGCGCTTCACGCCCTGAGGCACATCACGTCAGGCTGTGAAACTCGGCCCGGACCGACGTACGCGGGGGGAAATTCATCGATCCGGGCCACGCCGGGGCCCGACCGGGGCGTCCGGAATTGTCACCAGGGATGTGCAGCCCTTTCATCCCGGCCGATTGTCGTTCGCCTGGCCCCAGCGCCCTGACGATATCTCCGACAGATCATCGAGATCATTGATCTCGCGAATGACGTTCCAGCCGTGGCCGCGGCGCGACGCGACGTCGGCGGCCCGCTTGAGCCAGAGGGCGGCCTCGTCCTCCAGGACCTTCTTCATCGCTTCGACCGTCGTGCCCGCGGCCAGACGGACGCAGTCCGCGGCACGCTGCAGGTAATCTTCGACTGTCATTGCCTGCGCCCTCGACAGCGGGCGCACAGGAGCCCGTCGCGGGCTCTCTCTACCGTCGACGCCCAGGATTTGCCGACAGTCACTGATACTAGAGGAGGGAAGGCACCGTGCAGTGTTCACTACAGGACACTGGCGCAACGATTGTCGGGCTACTCCGCGAACGAGAAGGCGGCGGGCCTCGCGCAGCCCGCCGTCCGTCGTTTCTCGCCGCTACTGGATGCGGATCGTGAAACCCGGCGTGTTGTCGTAGACCAACGGCGGCGGCACGTAGCCGTAGTTGTAGGGCGTGCCATAGACGATCGGCGGCGAGCGGTAGTGATAACCGTAGTAGCGGTCGTAGCGGTTGTTGTCGTTGCGCCTGTTGTCGTTGCGATTTTTGTCGTTGCGGTTGTTGTCGTTGCGCCTGTTGTCGTTGCGATTGTTGTCCTTGTGGTCGTTGTTGTTCCAGCGATTGTCGGGCTGCCACTGGCCGTTGCCCCACCAGGCGGCGCCGGCGGGAGCGGCCGCTGCGACGGAGAGAGCGAGGGCGCTTGCCACGAGGCCGGCCGCCAGTCCGAGGCGAGTTCTGCGTGTCATGATGGACCTCCTAACCTTGCGTCGGCGTCGCCGGGCCGTACTTCTCGAACACCAGGTCGGCGTTCTTCTTCTGCTCGGCCGGCATCGAATCGTAGAGCGCCTTGAAGGCCGAGTTCAGGTTCTTCAAGCCGTCGAGCCGGACCTCGGTGAATTCCTGATAGGTCTTGAGGTCGTCGACGGCGGTCGTCTGATCCGCCGGGATGGCCCGCTTGGTGGCGACCAGCTTCTCCATCTGGTTGGCATTGTCGCGCATCGTCTGGGCGACCGCGTTCCATTTCATGTCCTGGTCGGCCGTGATCTTGAGCGCCGTCTTGAGGGTGGCGATGCGCTGGTCGACGGTTTCGAGCTTGCTGCTGGTGGCCGCGGCCGCTGCCGGCGGCGTCGTCTTGGCAGACGACTGCGCCAGGGCTGGGCTGAGCGAGGCGGCAACCAAGACGGCGCCGGTCAGGGATGTGATGGCGAGCGTGCGGGCGAGCGGCGTGAACCGAAAGTGAGTCATGTGCTTCCTTCTGGGATGATGCGGTCCGCCGGCCCGATCTGCGGGATGGCCCAATCTGTCGGGGTAGCTGGCCGTCACAAGGAAGAACGAGCCGCGCGAGGCCACGTTGCGGAAATACATATCCGCCCGAACCGGCGTTCGGACATGCTCCGGACACAAGCCGGGCGATGCCGGTTGAACTGGCTGATTCTCGGCTCGCTAGTTCGAGCGCTGGTAGGCGGCCTGGAAGTTCGCGACGACGGCGGCCTGCTGGGCGCCAGCCAAGGCGTGTTGGTGAGCCCATTGCCTCATCACCGCCAGCTCCGCCAGGGCGAGCACGAGCACCAGCGTCGCGCAAATCATGTGAACCATGATCCCCATCCTCCTTCGCGTGGGCCTCCCTTCGCGCCGGAGGCGCCGCGGCGCCGTGCGCGAACTCTCTGAAACTAGGCCGACCGGTCCCTCGGGTCTGTCCGGTTCTGACCAGCTTTGCCGCATCAATCGCGCAACACCACGCTCAGCAGCGAACTGTGGACCTCGAGGTGGCCGTTGTAGGTGATGAACCCCAGCTTCCTGAACTTGTTCATGAAGTGACTGACGCGCGGGCGGGTCGTGCCGATGATCTCGGCCAGCGTCTCCTGGCTGATATGCGTGGTGATCGGCTGCGGGCCGCCTTCCTTGCCGAAATTCGCCAGCAGCAGAAGCGTGCGAGCCAGCCGCTTTTCGCTCGAGTTGAAGAGCTGGTCGACCAGGTCTTCCTCGATCCGGCTGTTGCGCGTCAGCAGATGCGTCATGAACAGCTCGGCGAACGTCGGCTCGGCCTGCAGGACGCGCAGCATCTCGGCCTTGCCGACGCGCGCGACCTGGCTGTCGCTCATCGCCTGGGCGGTCGCCAAACGCAGCGGCTGCCCGATCAGGCAGCCCTCGCCGAAGAACTCGCCAGGCCCCAGGATGCCGACCACCGCCTCCTTGCCCTGCTGGGACGTGACGACGATCTTGATCTTGCCTGTCTGGATGTAGAAAACCGCATCCGCGTCGGCCGACTGCCGGAAGACCACCTCGTCCCTGGCCAAGTCGGTCACGGTGAGGCCGCGACTCACCGTGGCGAGAAAGATCCTGGGGTCGAAGGCTGGTGCGGTGTTGTCGGCCATGACTACCTTTCGCCGTATTGCACTGGGCCCTGTTGCACTGGCCCGTGTTGTGCTGGCCCGTGTTGCGCTGGCCCGTGTTGCGCTGGCCCGTGTTGAACCGTGCCGCGTTCGTCCGGCGCCAGCCGGTCGAACGCCATCAGCAGGTTGCCCACCCGGTTGGCCGACGACAGGCATTCGGCGAGGCGCGGGAAATTGTCGATCAACCAGTTGAACGCGCCCTGTACGGCGAAGAAGGCCGCCGCCGCCTGGGTGACGTCGCCCAGCAGCATGGTTCCCGCGATGTAGTGCGGCACGCACAGGATCAGCCCGACCAGCGGCGCCAGGAGCGTGTTGCCGTGCGAGACGTAAGTCGTGCGCATGTGCTGAAAGGCCAGCAGCCGCCACTTGCCGATGACGTGGCCGAGGGCCGAGCCCGCTTCAGCCGTCGTGGCCTCGACGTCGGCGGCGGAAGGGCTCGCGCCGGTACGCTGGCGGAGATCGGCAAAGACGTACTTCAGTTGCGACTCGGCCTGGTTCTTGGATTCGATGACGCCGATCAGGTGACGGCCGACGACCATCATGGTGCCGGTGGTGAGGATCGCGTAGGCGATTGCGGCGACCACCAGGTAGCCCGGAATGGAGAGACCAATGCCCAGGACCTCGACGTCGAGCGAACCGCCGACCTGCCACAGCACGACGACGAAGGTTGCTGCCGTCAGCACCGAGGCCAGGAGGCCGACCACCAGGTCGATTGGCGCGTCGGTCGCCAGCCGTGCATCCTCGGCGATGCGATACTCGGCATTCTGATGCTCGCCGTTCCACAGGTCGATTCGGCGATAACGTTCGTCGCCCAGCCAGGCGGCGATCAGGTGGCGGCTGACCCAGGCGCGCCACGACCGCTGGAAGGTCATGCGGCCCCACACCGCGATCACGGCGAGCCCGATACTCAGGGCAGCGAACACCAGCAGCAGTTGGCTCTGGCGCCAGATCGCCGCGCCGTTGCGGAACTCCAGCGCGTTGAAGAAGTCGCGGTTCCACACATTGAGCCGGTACTGGACCACGACCTGCAGCACGGTCACCACGGCGAGGAGCGCGATCAGGCTCCAGGCGAGTCGTGCCGTCGGGCCGTGCCAGAAGCCGCGCGCGCTCCTCCAGAAGCGGCCAAGCGGCCGAATCCGCCCGAGCGCCAGCGGGCCGGCGTCAGGCATGGCCCGGGCTCTGCGGCATGCTCTCGCGACGGGGTCGGACGCCCAGCAGGCGATCGAACTCGCGCTTGGAGAGGCCGTAGCACTCGCACGCGCGCTGCTGCAGGCCGCGGCGGTCGAGGATGGTGACGAGGCCGCGGCGATAGCGGATCAGGCCGGCGCGCTGCAGCCCCCCCGCCGCCAGCGAGACGCCGGTGCGCTGCACGCCCAGCATCATGGCGAGGAATTCCTGGGTCAGCAGGAACTCGTCGGACGGCATGCGGTCGTGCGTCATCAGCATCCAGCGGCAGCAGCGCTGCTGCAAGGTGTGGAAGTGGTTGCACGCCGCCGACTGCGCGACCTGGTTGAACAGCGCATGGGCGTAGCGCAGCATCACCGTGCGCAGCGAGGCGCTGGCGGCCAGCGCAGCGCTGAAGCGTGCCGCATCCATGCGCAGGCCGGCGCCGGGAACCTGGACATAGACGCTGGTCGAGGCGCGGTTGTCGCCGAGAAGCAGCGGCAGGCCGACTACACCCTCGTTGCCGATCGTGCCGACTTCGGCGGCATCGCCGTTGGCCATGGTGTTGACCAACGAGCCCACGCCGGTCTCGATGAAATAGACGAAGCCCAGCCGCTGGCGCGCCCGGTAGAGCGATTGCCGGTAGCCGAGCGGAACAGGGCGAAGATGCGGCTCGAGCCGCCGGTAATCCTCGGGCGACAGCAGACCGAGCAATCGGTTGCCGTGGGCGCCCGCAGTCCTGCGTCTCGCCGCCACCGCGTTGTTCCTTTTCATCGGGCGCGATCGGCGCCGGCATGTTCCGGCCGATCCGATCAGGCTGCCTTCGGTGAATGAATTCCGAAGGACAATTCACACGCACCGAACCCTCGACGTGTGCGCTCATCCGGGGCTCCTGTCGAGACGATTCATCGCTGGCCGGGCGAAATCGGGCCGCTGTGTTCAATACCGTACATAGGCGGCAGAGCGTCTGTGTTTGCATACCGCATATGTACTGTCCGGCAGCAGACATTGGCACTGGACACCCCACGGAAAGGGACGCCTAAGTAGCGCTCCCTCGCACACAGGATGATCGAGCCCACGGCTCCCACGTGTCAGAGGTCCAGAACGAAGGCTGGGAAAGTGAGGGCATGATGCCCCGAGAGAACGACCTGCAAGATGCGCGCACCTACAGGCTGATCGGCGGCGAGAGTCCGATGTGGCGCACGGCCGACAGCTACGAGCGCGAGCTGGCGGCGCTCAGAGCGACGGAAAGCGAGCTGCGAACGGCGCTTGCCCACGACGCGGAGCTGCTGCGCCAGAAGGACGAGCTGCTGCGCCGCCAGGAGCTGCTGACTGCGGAGGGCGATCACCGGCTGTTGAACAACCTGCAGATGATCGTCGCCCTGCTGTCGCTGCAAAGCCAGCGCGAAGCCAATGGCGAGGTCGCCTCCCGGCTGGCCGTGGCGGCGGCGCGCGTGCAGGCGATCGCCGGTCTGCACCGCCATCTCCATTCCCTGGACGGTACGCCGACCGTCGAGTTCAAGCCGTACCTCGAGCAGCTTTGTCGCGACCATGCGACGATGTCGATGTCGGAAGAGTGCCCCGATCAGACGATCGTCGTCGACGCCATCGAGCTTCGACTGCCGACGACCATCGGCCTCCCGCTCGGCCTGATCGCAAACGAGCTGGTCACCAACGCCATCAAGCATGGCCGCGGGCGGATCACCGTGACACTCGCGCCGGCGGCAAAGGGCCATCTACTGTCGGTGTACAACGACGGCTCGACAGTGCCCGCGGGTTTCGACCCCATCGCCCGCAAGGGCCTGGGAATGACCTTGGTCTCTTCGCTTGCCGCGCAGATCGGCGGCGAGTTGCGGATCGATCGCGGCAACGACAACGATGGCACGAGAGTCACCGTGCTGCTCGCCTGAACTCTCCTCACCCCTGGGCAGACGTACCCTGCTCAGGGCGCTCCCCTCGGAGCCGCCGCCCTGCCCCATCAGCAGGCCGGCGACACCGGGGGCGAGCAATTATTCGAGACGCCCGCGCCAGCCGACTGTCGGAGAGGAACCCCGTCGCCCGATGGTCACGCCAGAGAGGTCGACGGACCGCTTCACGTCGTCACTCACCCTCGCCCTTCAGCAGCGCGGCGACACCGAGGCACAGCCAGCCCAGGATGAAGGCGGCGCCGCCGATCGGCGCCACCGCGCCGAGCCATCGCGGCCCGCCGAAGGCGAGCGCATAGAGGGCGCCGGGAAAGAGCACGCTACCCGCCAGGAACAGGCACTGCGCGACGAGGGCCCAGGGGAGGCTCACCGCCGCGCTGCGCGCCAGGGCAACCACGGCAACGATCGCCAGGGCATGGATCATCTCGTACTGGCTGCCGGTCTGCAGCCAGTCGCGTGCCTTGCGGCCGGCCTCGGTCGAGAGATCGAGGCCGTGTGCGGCAAAGGCGCCGATGGCGATCGAGATCGCGCCGCTCAGCGCCGCGATGACGATCCAGCCTTTTGCGTCCGCGCCCACGCCGCTACTGCGTCCGCGGCGGCGGCCGTCCGCCGGCGGTCATGCCGCCGTCGATCACCAACTCCTGGCCGGTCATGTAGTTGGCGGCGTCGGTGCACAAGAACAACACACCGTTGGCAATGTCCTGCGCCTCGCCGACACGCGTCAGCGGCACGACCGCCGCGGCGCGCTCGCGCGGATCGATCGGCGCGTTGCGCCGGTTGCCCTCGGCGCCAGTCGGGATCTTGCCCCAGATCGGCGTGGCGATGATGCCGGGATGCACCGAGTTGCAGCGGATCCCGTCGGCGGCATGCTCCAGCGCCACCGATTTGGCCAGCAGCCGCACGCCGCCCTTGGTCGCCGAGTAGGCAGCGAGGCCGGGCGCGCCGCGCAGGCCGGCAATCGACGACATCAGGACGATCGAGCCGCCGCCCGCCCGGCGCAGCGCCGGGATGGCGTGCTTGATCGACAGGAACACGCCGTCGAGGTTGATCGCCTGCTGACGCTGCCAGTCGGCGAGCGTCATGCTCTCGATCGGCGCCATGATGCCGATGCCGGCATTGGCGACCACGATGTCGAGCCGGCCGAAGCGCTTCTCGGCCTCGGCGACGACGCCCGGCCACGCCGCCTCGTCGCGGACGTCGTGATGCAGGTAGTGCGCCTTGCCGCCCGCCTTGGCGATGCGGTCGATCACGCCCTCGCCCAGCGCGTCGTCGACGTCGGTCACCAGGACCGACGCCCCCTCGCGCGCCAGCGTCTCCGAGCACGCCTCGCCGATGCCCGAGGCGCCACCGGTGACGATGGCGACCTTTCCCGCAACCTGGCCCATCAGCGGCCCTTGAAGTTGCCGACTCGCTTCTCGGCGTAGGACTTGATGCCCTCCTTGAAGTCCTCGGTCTTGCGCGTCCAATCCTGCTCGGTGAGCTCGCGCTCGGTCGCCGCCTCGGCGGCGTCGGCGAAGCCGCGGCGCATGGTCTCGCGCGTCGACTGCACGGCGAGCGGCCCGCCCTCGGCGATCTCGGTGGCGAGCGCGATCGCCGCCTTGCGCACATCCGCGAGCGGCACCAGCACGTCGGCCAGCCCCCAGGCATAGGCCTCGTCGCCGCCGATGCGGCGGCCGGTATAGAACATCAGGTTGGCGCGCTGCTGGCCGATCAGGCGCGGCAGGGTGAAGGTGAGCGAGAAGCCCGGATGAAATCCGAGCCGCGTGAAATTGGCGGAAAAGCGCGCCTCCGAGCAGGCGACGCGGAAGTCCGGCATGACCGCGAGGCCGAGGCCGCCGCCGATCGCCGGGCCCTGGATCGCCCCGACGCTGGGCTTCCTGGAGCGGAACAGGCGGGTCGCTTCCTTGTAGAGATGCTTGCCGGACTCGGCCGCGCCGGTCTGCGGCCGGTTCTGGAAGTCGGCGCCGGCGCAGAACGACTTGCCCTGGGCGCACAGCACGTACGACCGGATATTGATGTCGCGGTCGAACGCCTCGAACGCATCGGCGATCTGGTTGATCAGCGAATTGTCGAAGAAATTGTGCGGCGGGCGCTGAATCTCGACGATCCCGACATGGCCCTCGGTACTGATGCCGATATCCTTGAAGGTGCCGCTCATTGTCTTCTCCCTCGGGCTATAAGTGAGCGGCGATATTGCCCCGCCGTCGGGGCGGCCGTCGAGTTGGGAGGAACGAAAATGTCGCAAAGCGAACGCCATGCCCTGGTCATCGGGGGCGGCACCATGGGCGTGGGAATCATCGCCATGTTCTTGGGCCACGGATGGAAGGTCGACGTCGTGTCGCGCTCCGCCTCGACGCGCGACGGCCTGCCCGCCGCCTGCGCCCGCGCGCTGGACGCCATGGGCAAGCCCACGGATACGTCGCGCCTCGCGACCTATGCCACGTTGCCGGAGGCAGCCTGGTCGGCCGTCGAGATCGCCGTCGAGACGGTCACCGAGGACCTGGCCTTGAAGCGCCAGCTGTTCGCCGAGATGGAGAAGCTCGCCGCCCCCGGCGCGGCGCTGACCTCCAACTCGTCGAGCTTCCCGATCAGCGAGATCGCCCGGGGGCTGGCGACGCAGCATCGCATGATGGGCCTGCACTTCTTCATGCCGGCCCATCTCATCCCGCTGGTCGAGGTCGTCCGCTCGGTCCACACCGACGTGGCCAAGGCCGAGCAGGTCGGCGAGACCATGGCGGTGCTCGGCAAGCGCCCGGTCCAGGTGAGGAAGGACGTGATCGGTTTCCTCGGCAATCGCATCCAGGGCGCCTTGATGCGCGAGGCGCTGTGGCTGATCGAGCAGGGTGTCGCCTCGCCCGAGGATATCGACGCCACCGTGCGGCTGTCCTTCGGCTTCCGCTATGCCGCCGCCGGCCCGATCGTGCAGAAGGAGCATTCGGGCTGGGACACGACCTGCGCCGTCGCCAAGATCATCTGGCCCGACCTCAGCAACGCCGACGGCCCGCCGCCGATCCTGCAGCGCAACGTCGACGAAGGCCGCATCGGCTTCAAGACCAAACGCGGCTTCTTCGACTGGGACGACGAGTCGATCGCAAAAGAGCGCGCCCGTTACGAGCGCGCCCTTCGCAAGTGCCTGGAAATCTTCCGCGAGGAAGGAATTCTCTAGGCGGCTGCGCTAGGCAGCACGCCCGCGACCACTCCGGCCGCCGCCGCCACCGCCGAAGCGACGACCGCCATTGCCACGCGGCGGGCCGCCGAACGGGCGGTCGCCTTGCGGACGGGGCGTGTAAGGGCGCTTGGCATAGGCGCGGGCGCCAATGCCTGCGCTCTCCGGCCGATCCCCCTGCGGACGGTCACCCTGCGGCCGATCCCCCTGCGGACGATCACCGTGCGAATGCCCGCCATGGGGACGATGGCCGTGCGACCGCTCACCGAAGGAACGCTCGCCATGGGGACGATGGCCGTGCCGCTCGCCCTGTGGGCGATCAGCAGCAGGCGCGTTGCCCTGTGGCTGATCGCGATAGTCGCCGCTCGGCCACTGGTGCTCGCCTTGCGCACTCGGACGGTCGCCGCGCGTGCGGTCACCGAACGGTCGATGGCGGCCGTTACCGCCACCGGGCCGGCCAGGACCGCGCGGACCGCCGCGATGCTCGCGCTCATTGTCGTCGCGCTCGTCACGCTCGGCCTTGGGACGCATCGGCGGGGCCGCCGGCATGTCCTCGTTGGCCGGCGTCGCCACGATGGCGATGCGCTGGTTGGTCAGGCGCTCGATGCTCTTGAGCTGGCCGCGCTCGGTGCCGTCGCAGAACGACAGCGCGACGCCCGAGGCGCCGGCACGCGCGGTGCGGCCGATGCGATGGACGTAGCTCTCGGCGTCGGCCGGAAGCTCGTAGTTGATGACGTGCGTCACGCCGCTGACGTCGATGCCGCGCGAGGCGAGATCGGTGGCGACCAGCACGCGGGCCCGGCCGCGGCTGAAATTGTCGAGCGCCTTCTGGCGGGCGTTCTGCGACTTGTTGCCGTGGATCGCCTCGGAGCGCACGCCGCGGTCCTCGAGCGCCTCGGCGACGCGGTTGGCGCCGCGCTTGGTGCGCGTGAACACGATGACCCGCTCGAGCGTCTCGTCGGACAGCAGATGGCTCAGCAGCTGGCGCTTGCTGGCGGCGTTCACGAAATAGACGCGCTGGTCGACCTTCTCGACGGTGCGACCCTGCGGGGCGATCTCGACCCGCTCGGGGTTCTTCAGGATCTCCGACGCCAGCCTGGCGACGTCGCTCGGCATGGTGGCGGAGAACAGCAGCGTCTGGCGCTGCTTGGAGACCGACCCGACGATGCGGCGCACGTCCTTGATGAAGCCCATGTCGAACATGCGGTCGGCCTCGTCGAGCACGAGGAAGGTCACATGCGCCAGCTTCACGTTGCCACGCTCGACCAGGTCGAGCAGGCGGCCCGGCGTGGCGACCAGGACGTCGACGCCGCGCGCCAGGGTCTCGATCTGGCGGCCATAGCCCAGGCCGCCGACGACGGTGCAGAGGCGCAGGCCGAGGCCACGGCCGTAGGTGTCGAAGCTGCGGGCAATCTGCACGGCAAGCTCGCGGGTCGGGGCCAGCACCAGGGCCCGCGGGCTCTTGGGCTGCGGACGCTCGCGGAAGCCGGAGAGGTGCTGCAGCACGGGCAGCGCGAAGGCCGCGGTCTTGCCGGTGCCGGTCTGGGCGATGCCGAGAACGTCGCGACCCTGCAGCAGCGCCGGGATGGTGCGCTCCTGGATCGGCGTCGGCACCGTGTACTTGGCAGCATCGAGGGCACGCAACAGCGGCTCGGCGAGGCCGAGATCCGCAAATGAAACATTACTCACTGAATACAGTCCTTTTGGCCGCCGGACGCGCCCGTCGGGCACGCCTGTTGAGGGCGGCTTTTGGCCCGTTCCCGCGCGCGGCTGGGACGGCCCTATTTTTGGGGATTGTCTCGGGATGAAGCGCCGTCACAAGGAATGGGGCGCGTCGCGCGATCGCGAGAAACCTTTGTCAGCCCGCAAACCGGCGGGCTGGTGCGTATATGATGGTGCGGCGCAGCAGAGTCAAGCGACGAAACCGTGGCGGGTTTCCGTCGATCGAACCCCTGCAGGAGCACCTGAACGCCCTCATCCTGAGAGGATGTGACTTTGTTGAACTCTGTCGTCCCTCTCCTGTCATCCTGAGCGCAGCGAAGGATCTCATCGCCAGATGTTCCAAAGTACACTCGGACTAAACGGCGATGAGGTCCTTCGCTGCGCTCAGGACGACAGAAAGTTCGCGGTAGCGACCTCATCAATCGCCCAAAAGCGACTATCGAAAAAGTCACAGGCTCTCAGGATGAGGTCTGTTTGCTTGGCCAATTGGCAAGCCAACAGGCACGCGCACTCAGGTCGAGATCGCCCGCTTGTTGCGCAGCAGCTTGCCCGGCAGGTTGCCGGTCGGCTCGTTGTCGCGCAGCAGGACCTCGCCGTTGACGATGGTGGCGTGCATGCCGTCGCACTTCTGGCGCAGGCGCTTGGCGCCGGCCGGCAGGTCGTTGACGACCTCGGGCATGCGCGCGCCGACGGTGTCGGGGTCGAACACCACGATGTCGGCCGCCATGCCCTCGCGCAGCAGGCCGCGGTCGTGGAAGCCGAACTGGGTGGCGGTGTCGCAGGTGATCATCTTCACCGCCTCCTCGAGCGTGAAGGCCTGCTTCTCGCGCACCCAATGGCTCAGCAGGTGAGTCTGCAGGGAGCTGTCCATGATCTGCGAGACGTGTGCGCCCGAGTCGGAGAAAGTGACGACCGAGCGCGGATGCTTCATCAGCTCCAGCGCCTCGGTCTGATCCTCGTTGGCGATCGGCTGGATCATGAAGAACTTCATGTCGCGCTCGAGCGCCATGTCGATCATCAGCTCGACCGGATGGGTGTTCTTCTGACGGGCCAGATCGGCCATCGACTTGCGAGTGCCCTTCATGTCGGTCATCGGGAAGATCCAGTCCCATTCGGGCGGACGGGCCTCGGCGCCGCGGACCTGCGGACCCTCGTAGGGCTTGGACGCGATCTCGACCAGCTTGCGGCGCTTGTCGGCGTCGAGCAGCCACCTCTTCTGGTCGGCCAGGGGAAGCTTGCGCATGTCGCGCCACATCTCCCACTTGTCGAACGGCAGCTGGGTCTCGAACGAGAGCAGCACGTTCAGTGCCCGGCTGTGCACCTGGGCGAACATGCGGCCGCCCTCGCGGCAGGTGCGCTCGATGATGTCGAAGGTGGTCCGCCAGCTTCCCGGGTTGGTGCGGCGGCTGAACAGGCCGAAGGTGAACGGCCGCCCGCTCTCGATCGCGAGCCGGCTCATGTCCTCGTAGTACTTCCGCGCCTTGTGACCGTCGGCACCGCGCGGCTCGCCGGCGATCTCCACCATGCCGCCGCCCATCGCCTTGACGAGAGTCTCGAACTCCTGCCAGGTCGCCAGCCGGCTCGCCACCGGCCTGTCGTCGGAGGTCTCGTGACTGGCGCTCCGCGTCGTCGAGAAGCCATGCGCGCCCGCCGCGATCGACTCCCGGGTGTGATGCACCATCGCCTTGAGATCGTCCTCGGTCGCCTGGTCGGTGAAGGCGCGCTCGCCCATCACGTAGGTGCGGAGCGCACAGTGGCCCATGTAGCCCGCGTAGTTGATTCCCTTCGGCAGCGACTCGAGGACGTCGAGGAACTCGGGGAAGGTTTCCCAGCGCCACTTGATGCCGGCCTTCATGGCGGCGCGGCTGATGTCCTCGGCACGCTCGAGGTTGCGGATCACGAGGTCCGCCTCGGCCTCGCGGCACGGCGCCAGGGTGAAGCCGCAATTGCCCATGACCACGCTGGTCACGCCCTGGAAGCACGAGCTGGTACCGATCGGATCCCAGAAGATCTGCGCATCCATGTGGGTGTGGCCGTCGACGAAGCCCGGAGCCACCACGCGGCCCTCGGCGTCCATCGTTTCCTTCGACGCCGCTCCATCGATGCGGCCGATCTCGACGATCCTGCCATCCTTGACGCCGACGTCGCCGCGATAGCGCGGCAACCCGGAACCGTCGACGATCATGCCGTTCCTGACGACGAGGTCGAATGCCATGTCAGCCCTCCATGCGCACGGCGAGGGTACGCCCGGCAGAACGCTCTCTCAATGGCTGGCCAGTGCATGGCAGGCCCCCTAGGATCGCCCACCGAAAGGCGAGGAAACATGGAATTCGGCGTACTTTTCACATCGCATTCCAGGCCCGAGGCGATGCGGAGCCTGAGGCTGTTCACTGAGCGCGTGATCCCGGCCTTCCGCCTGCCATCCCAGGGCATTCGCATATGGCAAAAAAATCCGTCATCCCGACCGGAGCCGAGCATAGCGAGGCGTAGTGGAGGGACCTTTCTTCTTGCAGCATCAGCTCTTCTTGCAGCATCAGCAAGAAAGGTCCCTCGACTGCGCCGCCCTTCGGGCGGCTCCGCTCGGGATGACGGTGTTTTTTTCCATATGCGAATGCCCTGCCCGCCGGCCGGGCGCATGGCCGCGGCGGCATGACCGCCGCGGAGGCGGCCCCCTCTCGCAACAACACCTCGCTCGGCGCGCTCTACACCGTCCTGGCCATGCTGGGCTTCGCCATCATGGACGCCATGAGCAAGTGGGTCGTGGCCGACTACGCCATCACCCAGATGATGTGGATTCGCTACGGCGTGTTCTGCGTCTTCGCCTGGCTGCTGGTGCGCCGCAAGGGATTGCGGGCGACGGCGCGCACGCGGCGGCCGTGGCTGCAGGGCGGCCGCTCCATCCTCATCCTGGTCGAGAGTGCCGTCTTCGTGCTCGCCCTGGCCTACCTGCCGCTGGCCGACACCCACGCGCTCGCCTCGACCTCGCCGCTGATCGTGATCGTGTTCGGCGTCGTGTTCCTCGGCGAACGCGCCGGGCCGGCGCGCTGGCTCGCCGTGGCCGTGGGCTTCCTCGGCACGCTGCTGATCGTGCGGCCCGGCCTGCGCGAGTTCGACTGGCCGATGCTGCTGCCGGTGATCGGCGCCGTGATGTGGGCCGCCTACCAGGTGCTGGTGCGTCTCTGCACCCGCACGGACTCGGCCGACACGACCTTCGTCTGGACGGCCTTCGCCGGGCTTGCCGCCACGACTCTCGTCGGCCCGTGGCAGTGGCAGTGGCCGGACACGATCGGTTGGACGCTGCTGATCGCCATCGCGCTCCTGAATGCCCTGGCGAGCTACAGCCTGATCCGGGCGTTTGCCGTCGCCGAGGCCGGCGCGGTGCAGCCCTACAGCTACACCGCGCTCGTCTGGGTGACGATCCTGGGCCTCGTCGTGTTCGGCGACTTTCCCGACCAGTGGACGATCCTCGGCACGGGCATCATCGTCGCCAGCTCGCTCTATGCGTGGCAGCACGATCGACGGAGCGACGCGTTCCGGGCTTGAGGCCGGCGCATTGGAGAGTCGCTCGGCACGCCCGCGCGGACCAACTGGAAAGATCGAGTTCCCCGCCCCGATAGGGGCCGATCTTGCGTCCGTTGCGTCCGTTGCGTCAGTACCCTTTCGAATCAACGACTTGCGACTGACGCAAGAGAGCCTGTCGAACGCGTCGTTGCGACAGCCCGACGTACAGCGTCAGCCTCGCTCCCCGGAATCACGAATATCCAGATCGCCCGCTTGCCATGGGCGCCGACGCGGCCAAAATCGACCCCGATGCCGCACCGGCGGAGAAACGCCGCTCCTCGACGCAGCCGGCTGGCGAGGACGCGCGCGTTGCCTGGCCAGTTCCCGTTCCGGACGGCGGCTTCGCCGACAACCTGCGCCACCTCGCCGAGGAGCTGGGTCGCCGACCCGACCCATCGCTCTCGCCGGCACACGAACTCGCGCACACCGAGCACGAACGTGTCGGATTCGATTGCGTCGCGCGCCGCACCCTCCTGGTTGGTCGCGTACAGCGCCTTGAACGCGCCAGGAAAGAGCAGCGCCGGCTCGCAGGCTTCGACCCATCGCGCAAGGTCGGCCATGCGCGGCGCCCTGGTCACCGTGGTCTGCGGCAGCCGGCCCAGGCCCACGGCCACGGCATCGAGCAAGGCACCGAGCAGGCGCGGCCGCTCCGCCTCGAAGCCGTCCCACAGCTCGGCCTCGGTTCGACGCTTGTGCGGCACGATGCCGTTCAGGGTCACGAACAGGGCGCGGTCGGCGAGGTCGGGGCGCGTCACGATGTCGGCGATGCCGTTCAGCATCACCGGCCGCGCCACTCCCGCGAATGCTGCCGCCGGGTCTCCGTCGCGACGCCCGGCGAACCCGCCGCCGCTCACCATCCGGCACAGCGCGTCGGAGAACCAGCCCGGCACCGACGACAGGTTGTCGAACGCGAGAGCGTAGGCATCGCGCGCGGCGGCGATCAGCGCCGGCTCACTGGCGGGCAGCGCGCGCAGCCGTGCAGCGCTCGGGTCGATCAGCGCCTGCATCATCGCCATGAAGGTCGACTTGCCGGCGCCCACCTCGCCGCCCAGCACCAGCACCGGGAAAGGCCCGCGGTCGCCGAGCGCGGCAAGCAGCCAGGCGACGGCCATTGCCAGGTCGTCCTCGGCCGCGAGATTGAGGAACGAGCCCAGGGTGGCGATGCTGCCGCCGCGCTCCGGAACCGGCAGCGCTCGCGCGCTCGCCGGCCGGCGAAAGCGCAGAGGCGGCCGCTCGACGACGCGCCAGCCATCCGCATCGACCTCGACGGCCCGCCACGCCGTGTCGCCTAGATCGAGGTAGATCCTGCCGTCCATCCCGCCGATCCGGACCGCGACCCGGTGGACCGGGGCGTTGGACAGGGCCCTCGTCTCGAGCAGGTCGAGCGTATCGTGCAGGGCGTTCGACGAGGGCAGGCCCGCCCCCGCGGCGAGGGCCTGCTGCGTCAGCCAGCGCCGGAATTCACGGTCCCGCACCGCCCGGGTCTCGCGATGACCGTCGATCTCGAGATCGGCGTAGGCGAGACCGTCGGGCGTCCGGAACACCGGGAGGGTATCGGCCAGTGCCAAAAGCCGATCCGCCCGTCGCAGGGCAGAGGCGCCGGCGGCGCCGGATCGGCCCTCGCCCGCCGCCCTGACGCCGCAGTCATGCCGGCTTCCGAGCGCCTCCTGGATCGGGTCGTGCGGCTCGTCGACGCGGTCGCTCGACCGCTCGTCCGGTGCCACCTCGTCGGCCGCTTCGGCATCGGCCACAGCAACGGGCTCGCGCATGATCCATCCTCCTTGATGCCGCGCAATCGCCGGTGACGAGCCGTCGCCAGCTCCTGCCACGCTAGGCGAGATTTGCGCGACGTCAATACCGGTGCGGCGGAGTTGCCGCAGGAACCACCCCAATCCGGTCGGGTGCGGCTACATTGGCCGCCCGCAGAACCGTCTTGCGACCCATCTGCAACTACGTCCTCGACCTTGGACGTGCGCCGAGCAGCGGAGGCGGTCTATCGAACTATATGGAACAAGGGGCCTGTCCCAAGGCGTCCGGGGCGGCAATCGCTGCCAGCGCGTGGCCGTCAGCGTAGGCGTTCGTCCGAGCTGCCTTCGCTTTTGCCGCCCAATACCCCTATCGAGGGTGCTGATGGCGGAATATCGCGACTTTAAAATGCGAGATAATTCTTGACTATCGAACCACCCTGATGGATTATCGCGCATCTGAAACACTCGGAAATCTCATGGGCCTCCACCTCGTTGGAGAGTCGCTGGACGCCAAGCGAGCGCATCTGCGTGCGCAGGCCGGCGAGCTCGTGCACCTCGTGCGCGGCGTCTATGTCGATAGCGATCTGGATGTCGAGACTACGCTCCTGGGTCATGCTGTCCGTATCGCGCGCTACCTCTACCCGAAGGCCTACCTGTCTTCGGCAAGCGCGGTCCTGCTCGGGCCGACGCCCGACGGAAGGTTGTTCATCAGCGGGCGTCGAAACCAGCGCACCCGCCTGCGCACGCTCGAGATCATCCAGAACGAGGCGCCCGCCCATCCATCGACGTCGAGCGCCATCGTCGGAGACGACCTGGGCGAACTGCGGGTCGGGGTCTCGTCACCGCGGCAACGCTTCCTCGAAGCCTTTCGGGTCCGGAGCGAACACGCAGCCGCAATCACCGAACCGATGCGGGCGCAGATGGCGAAGCGTCTGATCGAAGAGCACAAATCGCCCCAGGCGGCCGCGGATGCTGTATGGGCGCTGGCGCGAGAGAATGGCTGGTACAAGGAGGGAGAGCGGGCCGAACGCCATCTCCTTGCCCAGTCCAGAAGCCACAAAATTCCCCTCAACAAGGCCGCCTTGGATTTTCTCGTCGCCTGGCACGGCACGCAACTCGGACGCCTGACCCATGATGGGTTCGAATGGCGATGGAGGCCCGTCCAGCGAGGTCTCCCTCCAGTCATTCGCCAGACTGTGCCGGGCAAACTGCCGGCCTTCATCGAGTCGCTGCTGCCCGAAGGTTGGCTGGCCGAAGTCCTGAATCAGCGCGACGAGCGCGACGCGTTGCGCAACGGCAAACGCTACATGTCCAACATCGCCATCGTCAGAAGCCGATCGGAACTATCGGCACTCCCGGCCGACGTGCTGCAGGCGGAGCTCGGCTCGTTTTCGGAGGACGGCCGATTCACCGGCCGTTATGCCGGCCCGGGGCGAGGAGAGCTGGAACAGACTTTCGAGCAGAATCTCGCACGATTGTTCGAGCGCAAAGAGACACCCCGCCTGTCAGGCGTCCAGATCAAGGCACCCATGTGCCTGACAGTCGATGGGCTGCTCGTGCCAGCGGTGGAGCAACCGTTCACCCACATCCTGAAACCTGCCGGCACGGCAGGATTCGAGACCCTGCCTGTTGTCGAGTGGCTCTGCCTGGAGCTCAGCCGCGCGGCCGGTTTCGAGGTCCCTTCCACTGCCCTGATCGAAATGCCCGGCGATGTGCCGCCCGCACTTGTCGTCGAACGCTTCGATATTCGCCGCAGCCCGGACGACCCTCGCATGCTGGCCATGGAGGACTTCTGCTCCGTCCTCGATTTGCCTGCATCTGCCAAGTACGACGGCACGATCGAGCGCATGGCTCGGGGCTTGCGCCCGCTTTCGACGAATCCGGAGGCAGATCTGGAGGTCCTGTTCAAGCGCGCACTGTTCGCCTGGCTTATTGCCGACGGTGACATGCATCTGAAGAACCTGGCGCTTCTGAAGACCGCCGAACCGGGCGCTCGTCAGTTCTCGACGGTACGGTTTGCACCGCTCTATGACGCGGTGACGACGCGAGTGTTTCCCAGTCTCGCTGGCGACCGCATGGCGCTGAAGCTCAATGGCAAGGACGATCGCCTGACCCGAAAGGACTTCATCGCACTCGCCCGCACGATCGATCTCCCAGTCACCCGAGCCGAGGCGTTGATATCGGAGACGACCATGCGCCTCGGCGAAGCGGCTCCCAACCTCGCATTGCCGAGTTTCTCTCGGCAGAAGGCAGCCAGGGCGGCAGAGGGCTCCATTCGCGGTATTCTCATGGGGCGTATCGAGCCACTGAGGTGACTTGCTCCGGCGCGTCGGGTTGCACAAGCCGCTCAGCGCGGCCAGGCCCGCAGCGCCGTCAGCCCGCCGTCGATCGGCAGCATGAGGCCGGTCACCCAGCGCGATTCGTCCGAGGCGAGGTAGACGGCGCCATGGGCGATGTCCCAGGCAGTACCCTCGACCTGCATCGGCACCATCTTCCTGCGCCTCTCGCGCGCCTCGGTGCCTAGGTGCGCGACCATCGGCGTGTGCACCGAGCCGACGACGATGCAGTTGGCGCGGATGTTCTGCGTCGCATAGTCGGCCGCCACCGACATCGTGAAGCCGTGCAGGCCCGCCTTCGCCGTCGAGTAGGCGACCGCGCCGGCGCTGCCTATCAGGCCGAGCGCGCCCGCGATCGACGACACCATGATGATCGAGCCGCCGCCGCCCTGCTTCATCCTCGGCAGGCAATACTTGGTGCACAGCATCGTCGTGGTGAGATTGGCCTCGATCACCTTGTGCCAGTCCTCGAGGCTCACCGTCTCGGGCGTCCCCGGCGCGCCGATGCCGACGTTGTTGTGCAGGATGTCGAGACGGCCGTACTGCTTCACCGCGAAATCGGCCATCGCCTCGGCGGCGTCGGGCCTGGCGACGTCGGCGGCGAACACCGCGGCCTCGCCACCCTCGTCCCTGATCTGACTGGCGAGCTTCTCAGCCCGTTCGGCGCTGCGATTGACCAGGACGACCTTGGCGCCTTCACGCGCGAAGAGAATGGCCGTGGCCATGCCGTTGCCGACGCCCTCGCCGCGCGGCGCGGCGCCCGTCACCACTGCCACCTTGCCCTTCAAGCGGTCCACCATGGTCTCTCTCCCGATCGAATGCTATCTCCGCGGACCACCTTAGCGGGGAGCCTCGCACCATGACCAGCAACTCCACGACCTACGAGGGAGGCTGCACCTGCCGGCAGGTGCGCTATCGCATGACGGCAAAGCCGCTGTTCGTGCATTGCTGCCACTGCCGCTGGTGCCAGCGCGAGACCGGCACCGCGTTCGCGCTCAACGCCATGATCGAGGCCGATCGCGTCGAGCTGCTGGCCGGCGAGCCGGAGCCCGTGATGACGCCGTCGGCAAGCGGCCGCGGCCAGAAGATCTGGCGCTGCCCGGCCTGCCGCATCGCGGTGTGGAGCAACTATGGCGGTGCCGGAGACGCCGTGCGCTTCGTCCGCGTCGGCTCGCTCGACGAGCCCGACCGTCTGTCGCCCGACATTCACATCTTCACCTCGTCCAAGCAGCCCTGGGTCGTGCTGCCCGAAGGCGCGCCGGCCGTCGCCGAGTACTACGACACAAAGAAAACCTGGCCGGCCGAGAGCCTGGCGCGCCGCGAGGCGCTGCGCGCAAAGCGGGCCTAGAAGCTGCTGAGGTCGGCGATGGCGGCGGCGATCATCCGCGTGCCCATAGCCATCAGCAGGATATCGTTGGCCACGCGCACGTACTGATAGCCCGCCGGAAGCGGCGAAAGCTGGCCCAGCAGGGCCGGCGGCAAGGGATAGTAGACGATGCCGCCTGGCAGCGGCTGACCGATCGCCCACATCTTCTTCGCCTGACCGGGCGGCAGGCAGCCATTGCCCTTCTTGGCCAGGCCGGGCGGACAGTTCCCGGCAGCGTACTCGGTACGATAGTACGAGTAGACCGCGTTGCGATCCCGGTCGATGACAACGACACTGCCTTGTTGCGGTCCGCCAGGAGACGCGCCCGGTCCGCCTCGACCTTGGCCGGGTGGCCCCTTGTCGGCCTGTCCGGGCGGCCCCCCGCGATCGGTCGGCCCGCCTCCCCGACCATGGCCGGGCCTGTCGTCCTTGTCTTTTTGCGCAAGGGCTGACGCCGCGAAAAGGGACAGGACGAGAAGTGATGCGAGAGCGACAGACTTCTTGATCATGGGGATCGGCCTCCGTATCGCATTGGGCGTCCCGATTGTGACGTCTCGAGGATGAACGGCTAAAGCTTGCTGAGGTCGGCGACCAGCGCGGCAACGATTCGCGTGCCGACGCCGACCACCAGCAGGTCGTTCTCGACGCGCACGTAATGATAGCCCGCCGGCGACGGCGAGAGCCTGGCGATCAGTGCGGCCGGCGGTGCCTCGCCCTTGATGTTGTCGGCGAGCGGCTGGTCGAGCCGCCATTGCGACCTGCCGGGGCTGGGCGCCAGGCAGGCGTTGCTCATCCTGACGAGCGGCAACGGGCAGCGACCTGCTGCCATCTCGGCACGGTAGTAGGCATAGACGGCTTCGCGGTCGCGCTGCGGCACCGTCATGTTGAGCGTCGGCAAAGGCGATTGCGGTGCGGCCGGACGATTGGCGGGCGCCTGCGCCAGCGCCGGCAGGGCAGCCATCCAGCCCGCCAGGGCCACGGCCACCGCGGCCGCCATCGAAAGCGCGCGCATGATCAGGCCTTCCAGTAGTCTGGCAGCTTCGCGGCGAGCCACCTCGCCAGGGCGGCATTGACCGCCACCGGCTTCTCCTGTGCCATCCAGTGGCCGGACTGCACCACGACCTCGGTGAGATCGGCGCAGTCGCGGCGCATCGGCTCGGGCAGCTTCGAGGTCATGGTCTCGCAGGTCGTGTCGTAGGCGCCGTGCAGAAACAGCACCGGCATGGCGAGCTTTCCGTCGTTCACGGAGCGCCTGGCATAGGCAGCGTTGGCTTCGTGATTCATGTACCAGGAGTCGGGGCCGAAGAAGCCGTTGCGGGTAAGCGCCGCCGTGTAGGCCTCGATATCCTGCTCGGTCAGCACGTCGGCATCGCGCGGCACGTCCGGGCAGGCGCCGCCGCCGAACCAGCCACCGGCTGCGCGCACCATGGCGGTCGGCGCGGGCTTGCCGACGCGCGCCGGGTCGCCCTTGCGGAACAATGCCTTCACGACGTTGCGGATGTTGCTTTCGAAGGACTTGCAGGCCTTGTCGAAACTCTCGCGATAGAAGAACTGGTAGTCCCACTGCCCGGCCGGGAACTTGTCCTCGGGGTACACGGAGCGGTCGACCAGCGGCACCACGGAGTCGAGCGTGAAGCCCGAGGCGAGGTAGGGCACGCAGAGGCTCGCCACGCCGACCGTCCTGTCGGGATGATGGGAGGCCACGTTCCACACCACGGGGCTGCCCCAGTCGTGGCCGATCCACACCGCCCTGTCCCGGCCGAGCGCCGCCAGGAGCTCCAGCATGTCGGCGACGATCAGCTCCTGGGCGAAATCCTCGTGGCGCGTGTAGGTATCGGAGCGGCCATAGCCCCGCATGTCGGGCGCGACGCAGCGAAAACCCAGCGCCGCGAACGCCGGCAGCTGGTGGCGCCACGAGCGCGAGAGCTCGGGCCAGCCGTGGCAGAAAATCAGCAGGGGGCCCGCTTCCGCTCCGCAGGCGATGTAGCCCGTGGTGTGGCGCGCGGACTTGACGGTGTGTTCGGTGATCGGGAATGTCATGGCGAGGGGAGATTCACATGGAAATCGACACCGGCACAACCGAACTCTTGTGCAGCGTCAGGGACGGCGTGGCGCTGATCACGCTCAACCGGCCCGAGGCGCGCAACGCCATGTCGGACAGGCTGACGCCGGCGCTGCGCACCCAGATCAGGGAGCGCGGCGACGACCCGAACGTCGGCGCCCTGCTGATCACCGGCGCCGGCACCGCCTTCTGCAGCGGCGGCGATGTCAAGGGCATGGGCGGCCGCGGACCGCGCGGGCAGATGAGCTTCGAGGAGCGGCTGGGCGATCTGCGCTGGCGCCAGGCGGCCCTGACCGGCGCCCTCGTCGGCCTGCGCAAGCCGACGATCGCGGCCCTGCCCGGCGCGGCAGCCGGCGCAGGCCTCGCGATCGCGCTGGCCTGCGACATCCGCCTCGCCGCCCAATCGGCGTTCGTCAGCACCGGCTATGCCCGCGTCGCGCTGTCGGGCGACTACGGCATCGCCTGGCTGCTCACCCGCACCATCGGCTCGGCGCGGGCGCGCGAGCTGATGTTCACCGCCGAGCGCGTCGATGCCGAGCGCTGCGAGCGCATCGGCCTGGTCAACCGCGTGGTGGCCGACGACAAGCTCCAGGCCGAAGCCTTCGCGCTCGCCAGGTCGCTGGCCGAAGGGCCGCGCGTGGCGCTGCGCAACATGAAGGACAATCTCGACGACGCCCTGCACATCGACTACCCGACGGCCCTGTTCCGCGAGGCCGAGCGCCTGGTGCAGGCCTCGCGCACGGAGGACCACAAGGAAGCCGTGCGCGCATTCGTCGAGAAGCGGAAGCCGGTGTTCGTCGGGAAGTAGCTCATCGTCACGCACATGTTCCTCTCTCTCGCCAGAGCAGGGCGTTCGCATGTGACAGCAAGAACCGTCATCCCGAGCGGAGCCGCCCGCAGGGCGGCGCAGTCGAGGGACCTTTCTTACTGACGCAGCGCCGAGAAAGGTCCCTCCACTACGCCTCGCTGCGCTCGGCTCCGGTCGGGATGACGGGATTTATTGCTGTATGCGAATGCCCTGCCCGCCAGGGGGGGGGGAGGAGCATGAGTTGGCACGGGTCTCTCAGCCTCTTACCTCCCGCTTGCCGCGTGACGCACCGTGCCGCAGCCTTTCAGTGGCCGTCGCCCGCAAGACGCAAGTGGTAGCGCGTGCCGCGCAGGTCGCCTGTCCTGCTCAGCGCGCCCTTGGCGACCAGATCCTGCAAATCCCTCGTGGCAGTGGCGCGAGAGGTCCGGGTGATCGCTATGTACTTCTCCGCGGTCATGCCTCCCTTGAATCCGTCGACTCCCTCGCGAAGCATCCGCCCAAGCGCCTTCGCCTGGCGTCCGTTCAACTGGCCACGCACCCTTTCGTGGAGCCTCGCCTTTGCGATGAGGAACTCGACGCGCTCGATCGTGCTGTGCTGGGCCTCGAGGATCGTGTCCCCGAAGTACGTCAACCAATCGGTGATCTCGGTGCCCTTGTTGTTGCGTTCCAGCGCCCCGTAGTAGTCCTTTCGCTTCCGCTCGATCGCATAGGCCAAAGCGATGAGGCTCGGCTGGCCAAGCCCTTGCGCCAATGCCTTCTCCGCGATCGCACGGCCGATGCGGCCATTGCCATCCTCGAACGGATGGATGGACACGAAGTAGATGTGGGCAATACCGGCCCGCGTGACCGGCTGAAGGGGCCGCTTGCTGCCCGGAGCGGTGTCGTTGAACCACGTGATGAACGCCTTCATCTCCGCGGCCATGCGGCCAGACGGAGGCGCTTCGAAGTGAACCCTTCGGCGATAGTCGGGCCCCGAGACAACCTGCATCGCGTCGGCATGCTTGCGATAGCGGCCGATGGCGCCGACCGAACCGGTTCCGCGCAACAGCATCCCATGCCATCGAAACAGAGCCTTGCCGGTGAGCGGCTGGGCAAACGTCTGGTACAGGTCGACCATCATTTCCGCGATGCCACGCTCAGCGGCTGGAATGCGCGGCTGTGCTGGCCCGAGACCGAACTGATGCAGGAGGGACGACTGAACGCTATGGCGGTTCAGAATCTCCCCTTCGATCTCGGACGTCTTCAGGGCTTCGTCGCTGATCAGCTCGATCTTGAGCAAATCCCTGTCGCCTGCCTCGACGTGCTTGAACGCACCGACGAACGTGCCGGCATTGAGAAGGAACTGCCGCTCGAGACGCTCCATCTCGGCGACTCTGTAGCGAAAGCCCGGCCAATCCGGTTGCTCCCAGTTCCAGGCCATGAGCTATAAACGCCCCCTGTTATAGCTCATGATAGGACAAAATCTGAGTTATATGAACTGGTCTACATGCGCCTCGACGGGCGCGAGAGCAATCCGCCCCATTGCCGCGCGCTGGGATCGTCCGGGCCGGACCGCTCTCCCCGGACTCATGAAACCCTGACCGCCCGCTTGCCGCGATTGCGGCCTTCGAACAGATCTATCAAAGCCTGCGGCGCCTTCTCGAGACCGTCGACGATGTCGACAATGGCCTTGATGCGGCCGTCGGCGACCCACTGCGCCAGGCGCGCTTCGGCGGGCTCGCGCTGGTCGAAGAAATCCATCACGACGAAGCCTTCCATCCTGAGCCGCTTGGTGACGACCAGGCCGGGCACAGCCATTGGCCCGGGCGCCGGCTTCTCGACGTCGTATTGCGAGACGTTGCCGCAGCAGACGATGCGGCCGCGCAGTTTCATCAGCGACAGCGCCGCCTCGAGCACCGGCCCGCCAGTATTGTCGAAATAGACATCGACGCCGCCGGGGCAGACGGCCGCCAGCGCGCGGCGCACGCCGCCCGCCTTGTAGTCGACGGCCGCGTCGAAGCCGAGCTCGCGCACCAGCCAGTCGCACTTGTCCTGGCCGCCGGCCGTGCCGACGACGCGACAGCCGGCGAGCCTGGCGATCTGGCCCACCATCGTGCCGACGGCGCCGGCCGCGGCGGACACCAGCACGGTGTCGCCGGGTTTGGGCTGCCCGACCTCGAGCAGGCCGAAATAGGCGGTAAGCCCGGTGATGCTGAGCGGCCCGACCAGGTGCTCGAGCGGCGCCCGGGTCGTCCGCTTGGTGAGGCGCCGCGCCGGCAACGCGGCATAATCCTGCCAACCCCAGTCGCCCTCGACGATGTCGCCGGGCTCGAGCCCACCCGCCTTCGACTGGACCACCTCGCCGATGGCGAAGCCGCTCATCACCTGGCCCGGCTCGAGCGCATCGCGATAGGTCTTGCCCATCATCCAGGCGCGATTTGCCGGATCGAGCGACAGCATGCGGGTGCGCACCAGCACCTCGCCGTCGCGCGGCGCCGGGATCGCGGTCTCCGTCCATTGGAAAGTGTCGGGACCGATCTTGCCCCGGGGCTGCCGGGCGTAGAGCCATTGACGGTTCATGTGACGGTTCCTGGGGATCAGTCCTGGTAGTTGGCCGCGCGCTTCTGCAGGTTGGACATGACGGCCTCGATCTGGTTGGGCGAGCCGATCAGCTTCTGCTGCTCGACCGATTCCGCCATCAGGCCAGCTGCGGCGTCGGTGGCCACAGCGTCATTGAGCAACCGCTTGGCGGCGCGCACGGCGTCGGGACTCTTGGCCGTGATGTCGCGCGCCGTGGCCAAAGCCGAGGCACGCGGATCCTCGACGAGCCTGGTCACGAAGCCGAGCCGTTCCGCCTCGGTCCCGTCGAACACCCGGCCGGTGTAGGTGAGCTCGCGCACCACGTCCTCGCGCGCCAGGTGGCGCATCAGTTGCGTCCCGGCGAGGTCCGGCACGAGGCCCCATTTGATCTCCATCACCGAGAAGCGCGTGTCGGCGGTGGCGTAGCGGATGTCGGCGCCGAGCGCGATTTGGAAGCCGCCGCCGAACGCCACGCCGTGCAGGGCGGCGATCACCGGCACCGGCAGCTCGCGCCACAGCCAGGCGCATTGCTGCGGCCGGTTGGCAATGCCGTGCGTGCGCACCGTGAGGTCGCGCGCGCCGGGCACGCCGGCGCCGTTGTCCTTCATGGCGGCGAAGCTGCCCATGTCGAGACCGGCGCAGAAGGCGCGGCCTTCGCCCGACAGCACCACGGCGCGCAGGCCCTTCATCCGGGCGAGTTCCGCGCCGGCCGCGATGATGCCCTCGAACATGGCGGGATCGAGCGCGTTCATCTTGTCGACGCGGATCAGCCGGACGTCGGCGACACCGTCGGCGACATCGATCGAAACCCTGTCCTTCATCTGTCGGTCTCCCCGTTCAACCATTCCCGAAGGCGGCGCCTGACCTCGTCCTGCGACACCGGCGCACCGGGTTTCGGCCACATCAGCACGGCGATGCCGCGCTGCACGTCGGCATAGGTGCAATCGTCGGGCAGGCGATCGAGCAATGCCCTGACTTCCGCCTTCACATCCGTCATCGCGTCACCATCATCCAAACGCCCTGCCCCAGATAGACCGTGCCGATCGCCAGGATCACGCGCCGGGTCCAGTGATAGAACTGCTTGTCGGACATACGGTCGAGGAAGCGGCGCGACAAGGTCGTTCCGAGGACGGCGAAGGCCGCGGCGTAGGCCATCACCAGCCACTGCTCGAGGTCCCGGCCGGCTGGATTGTCGATCAGGGCGGCGAAATAGGTGACCTTGGTGAGATGCCCCAGCACCTGGGCCGCCGCCTTGGTGGAAACGTTGGCCTGCCGGGTCATGCCGGTCCGGACGTAGAAGATGTCGAGGAGCGGGCCGGTGACGCCCGACACGAGCTGCAGGGCACCGCCGATCGCGCCTGCCAGGAAGGCCTGCCCGCCGCGCTCGATGTTGGGTGCGATGCGCTGCGGCACCGACAGCGCGACGAACGGGATCAAGCCCAGCACCATCAGCACCAGCGCCTTGTCGGGCACGAAATCGAACGACGAGAACGCAAGCAGCGACGCACCCGAGCCCAGGCCGAAATTGAGCACCACACGCCAGTTGACGTGATGCCGCCACAGCCACGCCCGCCAGGCGTTGGCGGCGATCTGGATGACGCCATGGAACACCATGGCGACCGGCACCGGCAGCAGCGCCAGCAGGAAGCCGATCAGCAGCATGCCGCCTGCCATGCCGAAGATGCCGGAAATGAACGACGTCACGACGGCCACGGCCGCCAGAGCTACGAGAATGGGAAGCGAGAACATTCGCGGGCGGCGTAACCCAGAGGCGGCGCGGTGTCGAGCAGAGCACTCGTCATCCTCCCCAGCGTCTTCGCTGGGGAGGAGTATTGGGAACATTCCCATCCTCCGGCGAGTCTGCTCTAACGGCGGCCTGCCTGCCGCGGAGTGCCCTGCCCGATGCCCGATGCCGATCTGCTGTTCATGCCGGCCACCAAGGCTGCCGCTCTCGTCCGCGCACGCAAGCTGTCGCCCGTGGAATACGTCGACGCCGTCCTGGCGGCAGTCGAGCGTGCCCAGCCGACGCTCAACTGCTTTCGCCAGGTCCTGGCCGACGAGGCGCGGCGCGACGCGCGCACGGCAGAGGAAGCGGTCATGCGCGGCGACAGGTTGGGGCCGCTGCACGGCGTGCCGGTGAGCGTGAAGGACCTGATCGACGTCGCCGGCGCCCACACCAGGCATGGCTCGGCGATCTTCGAGGACAATGTCGCCAAGGCCGACGACGTGCTGGTGCAGCGCCTGCGCGCTGCCGGCGCCATCGTCATCGGCAAGTCGACGACGCCGGAGTTCGGCGTCAAGGGCCTGACCGACGGCCCCTCGTTCGGCGTGACGCGCAATCCGTGGAACCTCGAGCGCACGCCCGGCGGCTCGAGCGGCGGCGGCGCGGCCGCGGTCGCCGCC
>JALHMO010000059.1 GCA_022844015.1 Reyranella sp.
CGCTTGCCGCGCCGCCGACCGCCCTGGCGGACCGGCGAACTTGGCGCCTGAGCGGCAAGGTCATGGGCGGCGGCGACGTCGCGCTGGCCGTCAGCGATGGCGTGCCGGCCTACGTCGTGACCGGCGCGGCGGCCGCCGGTCCGACCGAGCTGTCGCTGCCCGACCCGTCGGTCGGCCAGCCGCATGCCCGCATCCTGACCGCCGCCGGGCGCATCGGCCTGGAGGATCTCGGATCCGCCAACGGCACGCTGATCGACGGCGCGCGCCTGCTGCCCGAGCACGGCCCGCGCGACATCAGCGCCGCCCGCATCATCCGCATCGGCGGCGTCGATCTGGTGCTGTCGCGGGCGTGACTTTGCCCCTCCTGTGAAAATGCGCTGGGAGCGCGCCACCAGTGGCGCGCTCCCAGCCATGAGCTTCCCTCTCGCAGCGCCACCATTTTCTCAGCATCGCGGTGCGCGCCAGCTTGCTGGGGGGCTCCTCAGGCTACGCTCGGGGAGCTGAACAGCGGCTCTCTCGGCTCTCCAAATGGGCTTGGATCGGCAATCCGCGCCGAGTAGGGTGCGCGGCCGGCGGCCTGCCGGCGTCCTGGGAACGGAGAGACGATGCAGTCGCTGGCGGTGCTGATCGACAAGGTGATCGACATCTACACCTGGATCGTGATCGCCGGTGCGATCATGAGCTGGCTGGTGGCGTTCGGCGTCGTCAACGTGCGCAACCAGTTCATCCGCATCATCGTCGACGTGCTCTTCCGGCTGACCGAGCCGGTGCTGCGACCGATCCGGCGCATCCTGCCCAACCTGGGCGGCGTCGACATCTCTCCCGTCGTCCTGCTGCTCGGCCTGTTCTTCGTCCGCAGCCTGCTGTGGGAGTACGTCTGGCCGAGCCTCATCCGCTGACACCATGGCTGACCCTGCGTTCCTGCGTCGCGCCAGCGATGGCGTGACGATCGAGCTGCGCGTCCAGCCGCGCGCGCGCCGAATCGCGCTGGAATGCAGCGGCGATGGCGTGTTGAAGGCCGCGGTCACGGCGCCGGCCGAGGACGGCAAGGCCAACCGCGCCGTGATCGACCTGCTGGCCGGCGAATGGCGGCTGGCGAGATCGACGCTCGCGGTGACGCGCGGTGCGGCTGCCCGCGACAAGGTGGTGAAGCTTGCCGGCGAGCCCGCCGAGCTCGCGGACCGCATCTCCCTGTGGTTGAAGGCCCATTGGCACGAAGGGCGCGCCGATACTCATGACTGAGGCAAAGCTGATCGATGGCAAGGCCGCGGCGGCCACCTTGCAGCGCCGTGTCGGCGACGGCGTCGCCGGCCTGATCGGCCGCGGCGGGCCGACGCCCGGCCTCGCCACGGTGCTGGTCGGCGCCGACCCGGCGAGCCAGGTCTATGTCCGCAGCAAGGCGAGGCTCGCTGCCGAGCTCGGCATGGCGAGCTTCGACTTCCGCCTCGACGAGGCGATCGCGGAGGCCGAGCTGCTGGCGGTGATCGACGAGCTCAATGGCGACGAGCGCGTGCACGGCATCCTGGTCCAGCTGCCCCTGCCCGCGCACATCGACACGACCCAGATCCTGATGGCGATCGACCCCGCCAAGGACGTCGATGGCTTTCATCCCTTCAATGTCGGGCGCCTGGGCACGGTGGCGCCGCGCGCGCCGCTCGACTTCCCGGTACCGTGCACGCCGCTCGGCGTGTCGATGCTGCTGCAGGACACGCTGGGCAAGCTGGCCGGCTGCAACGCCGTGGTCATCGGCCGCTCCAACCTGGTCGGCCGCCCGGTGGCGCAGCTCCTGCTGCGCGCCGATTGCACGGTGACGATCGCCCATTCGCGCACCCGCGACCTGGCCGCGCTCGGCCGCACCGCCGACATCCTGGTGGTGGCGATCGGCCGGCCCGAGCTGGTGCGCGGCGACTGGATCAAGCCCGGGGCGACGGTGATCGATGTCGGCATCAACCGCGTGCCGGCAGCGGACGGCAAGACCCGGCTGGTCGGCGACGTGGCGTTCGACGAGGCGGTGAAGGTCGCCGGCCATGTCACGCCGGTGCCCGGCGGGGTCGGGCCGATGACGGTGGCCTGCCTGATGTTCAACACCCTGCAGGAGGCGCGCCGCGCCTCGGGGCTGAAGTTCTCCGCGGCCGACTAATTCTTCGCCATGCCGGCGACCAGCGCCGTCACGTTGTGGCGAATAAGCGCTTCGTAGGTCGCCGCCGGGCCGTCGGGCGCGGAGAGAGCATCGCTGTAGAGGCGCGCGCCGACGACGGCGCCCGACTCGCGGGCGATCTGCTCGACCAGGCCGGGGTTGGTCATGTTCTCGACGAACAATGCCTTGATCTTCTGCTCGCGCACCTGGCGGATCAGCGCCGCCACGTCCTTGGCCGTCGGCTCGCTGTTGGTGTTGAAGCCGCGCGGCGCCAGGAACTGCACGCCGTAGGCGTTGGTGAAGTAGCGGAACGAGTCATGGCCGGTGATCACCTTGCGCTGGCCTGCCGGCACTGCGGCGATGGCCGCCTTGACCCAGCGGTCCAGGTCGTCGAGGCGCTGGATGTAGGCCCGCGCGCGCTCGCGGTAGAGCCCGGCATTGGCCGCGTCGGCCGCCGCCAGCCCCTCGGCGATGTTGGCGACATAGCGCCTGGCGCGCCCGACATCCTGCCAGCAATGCGGATCCGGCCCGTGGCCATGGCTGTGACCGTGGCCGCCGTGGCCGCCGGCCGCCAGGGTCGCGACACCGGCTGTCGCCACCACACGCCGGCCCTTGAAGGGGGCGGCCTCTGCGAGGCGGTCGATCCAGCCTTCGAAACCCAGACCGTTGCTCACCAGCACCCGGGCGCCGGCCAGCGCGCGGACGTCGGACGGCTTCGGCTGGTAGGCGTGGGCATCGACGTCGGGGCCCACCAGCACGGCCAGATCGACGCGATCGCCGCCGACCTCCTTCACCAGGTCGGCGAGGATCGAGAAGGTCGCCACGACGCGCAGCCGCGCATCGGCATGGATCGGGCGGGCGGCGAGCGTCGCCGCCGCCGCGAGGAGGGAACGACGAAGCATAACGTTATACTATAACTTCAAATCGGAAAGTCGAGCCAGAGCGGCGCGTGGCCGGTGGCGGCGAAGAAGCGCAGCAGGTCCTCCGCGCTCATCGCCGTCGTCATCGTGTTGACCAGGGGATGGACGTTGACCGGCCCGCCGTGCATCAGGCCGCGGTCGACGGCGAGGCGCACGCTCAGGCTCGTGTCGTTGACCAGGGCGAGCGGCGTCACCGATCCCGGCTCGACGCCGAGATGGCGGCGCAGGCGGTCGGGGCTGCCGAACGACAGCCGGCCGGCGCCCAGCACCTCGCCCAGCCGCTTGAGGTCGACCGCGCGATCCTCGATCGCCACGACCAGCCACATCTCCTCCTTCTTGTTGCGCAGGAAGAGGTTCTTGACGTGGTGGCCGGGCAGGTTGCCGCGCAGCGCCTTGGCCTCCTCGACGGTGAAGACCGGCGGATGCTCGACGGTCTGCTGGGCGATGCCGAGCTCGGCCAGCCGGGAGAGGAGTTGTTGGGGATCGAGCATCGGGTTACAGGACCAGCATGAAGGGCATCGTTCTGTCGGGCGGCAGCGGTACGCGGCTTTACCCGATGACGCGGGCGGCCAACAAGCAGCTGCTGCCGGTCTACAACAAGCCGATGGTCTACTACCCGCTGACCACGCTGATGCTGGCCGGCTGCCGCGAGATCCTGCTGGTCGTCAACCCGCACGACGAGGAGCCCTACCGCCGCCTGTTCGGCGACGGCCGGCAATGGGGCCTCGCGATCGATTATGCGATGCAGGCGCGGCCCGGCGGCATCGCCGAGGTGTTCCTGGTCGGCCGCGACTTCATCGGCAAGGACCGGGTCGGCCTGATCCTGGGCGACAACCTTTTCTACGGCGACTCGCTGCCGGCGGTGGCCGAGCGCGGCGCCCGGGGCAGCGGCGCGGTCATCTACGCCTACTGGGTGGCCGACCCCTCGGCCTACGGCGTGATCGAGTTCGACGCCCGGGACCGGCCCATCGGCATCGTCGAGAAGCCGAAGGAACCGCGCTCCAACTGGGCGGTGACCGGGCTCTATTTCTACGATGCGGATGTTTGCGACGTCGCCGCGCAAATTCCCAGGTCGGCGCGCGGCGAGCTCGAGATCACCGACGTCAACGCGCATTACCTGAAGCAGGGCGGCCTGACGGTCGAGAAGCTCGGCCGCGGCTATGCCTGGCTCGACACCGGCACGCCGTCGAGCCTGCTGCGCGCCGCCCAGTTCGTCGAGACGGTCGAGGATCGCCAGGGCCTGCAGATCGGCAGCCCCGAGGAGGTCGCCTGGCGCAAGGGCTACATCGACGATGCGGGCCTCGCCCGCCTGATCGAGCCGATCCGCGACAGCGAGTACGGCAAGTACCTGCAGCGTCTGCTGGCCCGCGGCTGACCCGCGGCGGTGTGCCAGGCGCCCGTGCGAACCCCTTGCCAAGGCGGCGGAAAAGCCCTATCCACACCGCCTTCCGCCGCGGCATCGTGGCGGATCGGAGCGCGGGCGTAGCTCAGGGGTAGAGCACAACCTTGCCAAGGTTGGGGTCGAGGGTTCGAATCCCTTCGCCCGCTCCAGAATTCAATCGACCGATCAGACCGCTATCGAGGCAACCGCGCGCCATCCCGGGAAGACCGGGCGGCGACCGGGAGAGCAATGCGCCTCGGCCTCAGATGCGATCGTCCTCGAGCGCCATCGAGGAAACCGCCGAGCGTACCGGGCAGCAGTTCGGCATAGTGCGCGAGGTCGCCGACGTTCCTCGGGCCGGGCGCGCACGTTGGCCGCTCCGGGACCCTCGGCGCCGGCATCGCGCGCAACGCCCTCCGGCAGGCGTTTGAACCGGGCTCCGTCACGGGCTAGTGACTCTTCCTGGCCGGGGAGCAACGCGATCTTTCTGGGGACGGTGCGATGAAGTTTCACCGGGCAGCCGTACTGGGCGTGTTGCTGTGGCTGCTCGCGACGGGCGTCGCGGCGCAGACGCCGGGCGTGACCGGCGAGCGGATCCTGTTCGGCCAGTCGGCGGCCTTCGGCGGGCCGGCGGCTGGTCTCGGCATGGAAATGAGGCGAGGCATCCTGGCGGCGTTCGAGGAGACGAACCGCGCCGGCGGCGTGTTCGGCCGGCGCCTGGAGTTGCGCGCCTACGACGACCGCTACGAGCCCGAGCAGGCGATCGCCAATACGCTACGGCTGATCGAGGATGACGGGGTCTTCGCCCTGATCGGCGCGGTCGGCACCCCGACGTCGGCGGCGGCCGAGCCGATCGCGCGCGCCGCCGGCGTCCCGTTCATCGCGCCGCTCTCGGGCGCGGAGTTCCTGCGCGATCCGGCGCTTGGCCATGTCGTGAACGTCCGCGCCTCGTACCGCGAGGAGACGGAGGCGATCGTCGAGCGGCTGATCGCCGACCTCGGCATCACGCGCATCGGCGTGCTCTACCAGGACGATTCCTACGGCCGCAGCGGCCTCGCCGGCGTGCAGCAAGCCCTGGGGCGGCGCGGCATCGCGCTGGCGGGCGCCGGCAGCTACATGCGCAACACGACGGCGGTGAAGTCCGCGCTGCTCGCCCTCGAGCGGCAGAGGCCCGAGGCGATCATCGTCGTGGGCGCCTACCTGCCGAGCGGCGTCTTCACCCAGTGGGCCCGCAAGCTCGGGGTCGAGGCGATGATCCTCAACCTCTCCTTCGTCGGCAGCGACGCGCTCGCCGCCACGCTCGGGCCGGCGGGCGAGGGCGTCTACGTGACGCAAGTGGTGCCGTTTCCCGGCAGCGACGCGCTGCCGCTCCTGGCCGAGTATCGAAAGGCTCTCGTTGCCAACGACGAGACGGACCGGCCGTCGTTCGGCTCGCTCGAAGGCTACATTGCCGGCCGGCTGACCGCCGCGGCACTCGCCAGGGCGGGCAACCCGCCGACCCGCAAGAGCTTCCTGGCGGCGCTGATCGATACCGGCTCCTTCGACATCGGCGGCCTGAAGCTGCGCTACGGTCCGGGCAACAATCGCGGCTCCGACCGGGTGTTCCTCACGGTGTTTCGCGACGGCCGGATCCTTCCGGCCGAACGTCTCGCCCGATGAGCCAGGCCGCCGATGGCACGACGAGGCGGCGGCGGCCGCGTCTCGGGCTGTCGATCAAGCTCTACGCCGCGATCGCCGGGGCGGTGGCCCTCACATTGGCAGCGAGCCTGGTGGCCTGGGTCTCCTTCGTCGAGCTGGGGCATCTGCAGCGGCGCATCACGCGCGAGCACATTCCGTCGATTGCCGACTCGCTGCGGCTCGCCCAGCGGAGCGCGTTGATCGCCGCGACCACGCCGGCGCTCGTCTCGGCGGCCAGCGAGGCGCAACAGCGCGACCTGATGTCCGCGCTGCGCAGCCATCAGCGGGTGATCGCTGGCCTGTTCGATGCCCTGGAGAAGGAGATCGTCCATGCGGCCGACCCGGGCGTGCCGCGCCAGCTGATTGCCGGGATCAGGGAGGCCAACGGCAAGCTGTCCGACGTCCTCGATCGTCTCGACCGGTCGGTCGCGCGCCAGCTCGTGCTCAGGAACGAGCTGGCCGAACGCCGGCTGCGCGCCGTCGAGCTGCATCGTCGCCTGATCGAGAGGCTGACGCCGCTGCTCGACGACGCGACGCTGTTCCTGGTGACCGGCTATCGCAACCTCGACGACGGTGCGCCGGTCGCCGCCGAGCAGCGTCTCGCGCGGGCCCGCCTGCTCGACTACGCCGCGATCGCCCAGCTCGGCATCGAAGGCAACCTGCTGGGCGGGCTACTGGCCGAGGCGGCCAACACGCCCGACGCGAACCTCCTGCCGCCCCTGCGCGAGCGTTTCGAGGCGGCGGCCGACAGGTTCCGAACCGCGCTCTCAGCGGTCCGGCGCGACGAGGCCGAGATGCCGGCCGCCATCGCCGACGCCCTGATCGACCTGGGCGATGGCGAGCGCGGCATTTTCGCCCCGCGCCGGGCCTTCCTCGTCGAGGAACGGACGTCGGATGCCCTGGCCGCCCAGGCGCGGGCGATCGCGGCGCACATGATCGCCGACGTCGATCAGCTGGTCGCCGGCGTCGAGGCGAGAACGAGGGATGCCGTTGCCGCCTCCAACCGCGCGATCGACGTCGGCAGCACGCTGCTCCTGCTGCTCAACGCGGTCAGCATCCTGGGCGCCCTGCTGATCGCCTGGGGCTACGTGGCGCGCCACATCACGGCGCCGGTCGTGCGCATCACGGCCGCCGCCGCCGCCTTCGAGGAGCAGCGCTTCGATCCGGAGACGCTCGCCGTCGTGCGCAAGCGGAGCGACGAGCTGGGCGAGCTTGCCCGCACCTTCACGCGCATGGCCGGCGAGGTGCAGACCCGCACCGACACGCTCGACCGGATGGTTGCCGAGCGCACCAGCGAGCTGGAGATCGTGGCCAACCGCCTGGCCAAGTACCTGTCGCCGCAGATCTACAGCTCGATCTTCTCGGCCAAGGGCGAGGCCGCCGGCTCGCTGGCCCGCAAGAACCTGACGATCTTCTTCTCCGACATCGAGGGCTTCACCGACATCAGCGACGGCATGGAGCCCGAGCGGCTGTCGTTCGTGATCAACACCTACCGGCGCGAGATGACGAGCATCGCCATCGAGCACGGCGGCACCATCGACAAGTTCATCGGCGACGCGATCCTGGTCTTCTTCGGCGACCCCGAGACCGGGGGAGATCGCAACGACGCGCTGCGCTGCGCGCGCATGGCCCTGCGCATGCGCGACAGGGTGCTCGAGCTGGAAAGGGTGTGGCACGAGCACGGCATCTCGAGGCCCCTGCGCACCCGCATGGGCATGACCACCGGCTTCTGCACGGTGGGCAATTTCGGCTCCGAGCATCGCCTCGAGTACACCGTGCTCGGCAGCCCGGTGAACCTCGCGGCGAGGCTCCAGGCCGCGGCGGAGGCCGACACGATCCTGATGGCCGACTCCACCTGGCTGCTCATCCGCGACATCGCCGACGCCACGCCGATGGGCGAGATCACGCCGAAGGGATTCACGCGGCCGGTCGGGTTCTATCGCCTGAATGGCCTGAGCGGCGCCGAGGCGGGCGGCGGGGTGATCCGGGTCGGTCGCCATGTGTCGGTCAACGTTCCGCACCGGCGTCACATCCCGGAGGCGATCGACGAGCTGCGTCGCATCGAGCAGGACCTGACACGCAACCTGCCGGCCGGCTAGAGCGCGATCGCTTCTTATTCGTCCCCGTCGTTCGGTCTACACTGGCCGCGACATGAGCGGCGCTCCATGCGTGCGGTCCTAGCGATCCTGGCCGTCGGCCTGCTCGCGGCGGCGCCGGGCACGCCTGCCTGCGCCCGCGAGCTCGGCGAGGCGCTGCGCGGCGGCCTGTACGACGGGGCCACGCTCACGGTCCACGCCCGCAGCTACTTTCTCGACCGCACCAATCCTGCGCCGCCCAACAACGTCGCGTGGGCCGGCGGCGGGTGGGTGGGATACGAAACGGGCTGGTTCTACGACCTGCTGCGCTTCGGGGCCGTCGGCTATACCTCGCAACCCCTGGTCGCCCCGTCCGGCACCGGCGGAACGCTGCTGCTCGGCGCCGGGCAGTCGGGCTACACGGTGCTCGGCCAGGCTTGGGGCAAGCTCAAGCTCGGCGCGCAGGAAATCACCGCCTGGCGCCAGCTGATCAACCAGCCCGAGGTCAATCCTCAGGACAACCGGATGACGCCGAACACGTTCGAGGCCTATCTGCTGAGCGGCAAGCTGTGGCGCTTCGGCTACCTCGCGGGCTATGTCGACAAGATCAAGCCGCGCGACAGCATGGAGTTCATCGACATGGCCCGCCACGCGGGCGCCCCTGCCGGCGTGCGTCAGGGCATGGCGCTGGCCAGCCTCAGCTACGCGCCCAACGACGACTTCAAGGCCCGCCTGTCGACCTACCTGGTGCCCGATGTCCTGGCGTCGGGCTACGGCGACGTTTCGGGGTGGGTCTCGCTGTCGCACAACCTCGACCTGCGCATCGGCGCCCAGATGATGGTCCAGGGCAGCAATGGCGCCAACCTGCTGACCGGCCGGCCGTTCAGCACCTGGGCGGGCGGCATCGACGTCGACCTGATCCTGGGCCATGCGACGACGTTGACGGTGTCCTACACGCAGACCGGCAGCGCCGCAGCCTGGCGCTCTCCCTACGGCACGTGGGCGGGCTACAGCAACATGATCTTCAGGGACTTCAACCGCGCCAACGAGGGGGCGTTGGTGGTCGGAGCGACGGTCGATCTCGCCGTCCTCGGCGTCTCGGGGCTCGCCTTCGCGAGCAACGCGGCTTTCGGCAATGGCGCGATCAATGCGGCCACCGGCGCGCCCCTTTCGCGGATCAACGAGTACGACTTCACGCTCGATTTCCTGTTCGCCAACAGCACGGTGAACTGGCCGGGCTGGCTGAAGCCGCTGTGGATCCGCGGCCGTGCCGCGCTGGTCGATCAGCTCGAGAGGGGCGGCATGACCACCATCCGCGACTACCGTGTCATTCTGAACTACGAATGGAAGCTCGGTGGCAAGAGCCGTTAGCGCCGCCGCCTGTCCTGCAACGAGCGAGACCGGGATGACAACGAGAGCGTTGCGAGCGCGTGCCGTCGGGAGCGCAGCCAGATGCCGAGGCGGGATCGTGCGCGTGGTCGCTATCCTCGGGCTGCTGCTTCTCGCGACGGCCTGCGCGCCGCAGAGCGAGGATCGGCTCGGCCGAACCGCCGCCGCGCTCGGCATCGATGGCGGCGTCGAAGCCGGGCCGACGGGCGCACCGTCGGCGGAGACGACGATTCCGCACAAGCTCGACGACGAGGAGCGCCGGCGGCTGGCCGATGCGGCGCAACGGGCCTTCGACTCGCCGTTCGGCACGACGACCGCCTACACGGTGGCGTCGTCGAACATCGATGTGGAGCCGACGGCGGTGTCGGCGACGCCGGTCGGCCCTGCGGAGAGCCGCGCCGCCGCTGCCTGCCGCGCCATACGGCTCTCGGCAACCAAGGGCGGCCGGACCACCAGCGGCGTCCTGACCTTCTGTCGCGCGCCGGGTTCGCGCGACCTCAGGATCGCAGGCTGAAGATGTAGGCGATGAGATCGTCCTGCTGCCGCTTGCTCAGGGAGAGGTCGGGCATGCGATTGTGCTGCGGATTGATTGCGGCGCGCAGCCGGTCGGCGGTCAGGTCGGCACGCGCCGCGATCGCCGGAAAGGTCGGCAGTCCGTTGGCGGGTGCCTGGCTCCCCGGCCGCTCGACGACATGACAGGACGAGCACCATCGCCGCGCGATCTCGCGTCCCTCGACGGCATCCTGGGCGGCGGCACAGGCGGGCAGCAGGGCCGCCAACCCGAGAAGGCAACAGACGACGTTGCGCATGCCGATCTCCTGCCGGCGCCGATCAGGCGTTCAGGAACTTGAGGGCGACCTTGTCGACCAGCGAGATCGAGCGGCTGCCGGCGGCGAGCGCGATCAGGCCGCTGCGCGCGAACTCCGTGAGGGTGCGCGACACCGTCTCGATGGTGAGACCGAGATGGTCGGCGATGTCGTTGCGCTGCATCGGCAGCTCGACGTGGTCCCTCTCGTGCAGGCGCTGGGCGAGATCGAGCAGGAAGCTCGCGATCTTCTCCTTGGCGTTCTTGCGGCCCAGCAGCAGCATGTGGTCCTGGGCACGCTGGAGGTTGCGGAGCATCGAGGACAGGAGCTGCTCGCCGAAGGCCGGATGCTCGCGAGTCAAGCGGTCGAGGCTGCTGCGGCGATAGGCCATCACGGTGGCGTCGGCGACAGCTTCGGCGGAAAAGCGATGCTCGGCGCAGGCCTCGATCCCGAAGATGTCGCCCGGCAGATGGAAGGCGTCGATCTGGCGCCGGCCGTCGCTCAGCAGCTTGCAGGTCCGCACCGTGCCCGACACGACCCGATAGAAATACTCGGCGGGCTCACCCTCCGCGAACAGCTCCTCGTCCTTGGCCAGACGCAAGCTGACGCCCTGCGGCTCACCGGTCGATCGTGGCGCCGCACCTTGCATCATCGCGACGGCGGGACGGGCTTGCGTGGTCGTGGCGGCAAGAGCGGGGCGCATCGGCATCTCCTCTATCGATGCCGCTTCGATACGCTTGCCGGGGCCGGCCTGCCATTCGGGTAATGACCTACGGGATTCTACGTAGATCGAGAGGGGCAGCCCGAGAATGACGACGCTTAGTGGGAGACGAGCGCGCCCCATTCGCCGGTAAGTAATTCGTTCGTGACTCCGCCGAGAATCCACCGGCCCTGGCGAACGTAGCCGCGGGCGCCGGCGACGATGAGATCGGCATTCATCTCGCGCGCAATCTCCATCAGCTGGACGGCATTTGCCCTGCGTGGCGGCACGGTCCTGGCCTTTGCCTCGATGCCGTGGCTGGCGAGCCACGTGCGGACACGCTCGACGCCGTGGCGGGCTGCCGAATCGGCGCCGGCATCCTCGATGCCGACAATCGTCACCGCCGTCGCCTTGGCGAGCAGTGGCACGGAATCGGCGACAACCCGTCGCGCCTCGCGCGCATCCTTCCAGGCCACCAGTACCCGATCGAAGGCTGGCGGCTTGGCCAAGGGAACGAGCAACACCGGGCGTCCTGCCTCCATGACGAGATCGCAAAGGTCGGGCTGACGCGTCGCATCGACAGCAGCCCCGGGGGCGGCCAGCGAGACGACGATCAGGTCCGCCGACGCAGACTCCTCCGCCAGGTGGCCGGCAAGTGGCTCGAGGCAGGTGTGCGCGTCCCAGCTGAGATCGCGTGCATGATCTGCCAAGGCGGTGCGGAACTGCAATTCGGCATCATGGATCTGCCGCTGAATCTGCATGCGATCCTGGTCGAACACGCTTGCGGGAATGGCGTAGTCGCGACAGACGGTATGGACGGGTCGGCAGGCGGCAAGACCGATGACCTTTGCCTCGAGCTTCCGGGCGAGCCCGGCGGTAGCCTCCAGCAGGGATGCGTTTGGCTGGCCGAGTATTGGCATGGTCATCAACGTGCGGTAGCTCATCTGCCGAGTTCCCAATAGTCGCCTTGGCCTTTGTGATATTGGCGCTTAGGGAGCATTTACGGCGCTTCACCGATCCCTCCCTTGACCGAAATCAACCTGCCGGTCGCTCCGATGGAGCAACATGCCTGCTTCGGGAGAACGTCATGAAGTCGGTCAATCCCTATATCGCGCCGCGCGAACGAATGATTGTCGAGCAGCTCGCTGCCAGAGGCGTGCGCGACGAGCGGGTTCTCGATGCCATGCGCCATGTCGCCCGTGAGGCGTTTGTTCCGCCGGAGCTGCGGGAGATGGCCTATGCCGACCGACCCTTGCCGCTCGGCGAGGGTCAGACCATCTCGCAGCCCTACATCGTGGGCGCGATGACCGAGGCGCTCGGCCTGGAAGGGGGCGAGAACGTCCTGGAGATCGGCACCGGCTCGGGCTACGCCGCGGCGGTGCTTTCCCACATCGCGCGCGTCGTGCACAGCGTCGAGCGACTCCCGGTGCTGGCGCGGCGTGCGCGCGAGACGCTGCGGCGGCTGGGCTACGACAGTGTGGCGGTCATCGAAGGCGACGGCACCCTCGGGTGGCTGCCGGCGGCGCCCTACGATGCCATCGTGGCGACCGCGGAGGGGCCTGGCATTCCGCCTTCCCTGCGCGCCCAGCTCAAGCCCGGCGGACGTCTCGTCATGCCCGTCGAGGACGCGACCTGCGGCCAGGCGCTGGTTCGCCTGGTTCGAGGCGACGACGGCAAGGATCGCGTGGAAAGCATCCAGCCCGTGCGCTTCGTGCCGCTGATCGGCGCCGAAGGCTGGCCCGAAGAGGATGCCTGGCTCGCGAGGATGCGCATTGGTGCGCGGGAGAACGCAGCGGAGGGGTCATGAGCTACAAGACGATACTCGTTCATTGCGATGCCGGAAGGGCGGCACCGGCCCGTCTGGGGTTGGCGGCGGCCCTGGCGGAACGTCACCAGGCCCATCTCGTCGGGCTTCATGCGCGGCCGCCTTTCGAGCCCGTGATCGCCGACAGCGGACCGTTCGCGCTGGACCTCCTTTTCAAGGACCACGAGGAGGCACTCGCGGAGAGCGAAAGCGCTTCCGCCAAGTCTTTCGCCGCGGCCGTCAAAGGCAGGGCGCTCACCAGCGAGTGGCGCTCGTCCAACGGCCATGCCGATGCACTTCTGATCGTGCACGCGCGCTATGCCGACCTGACGGTCGTCGGTCAGCACGACCCTGAAGCGTCGTCCGGGGTGGCGCCGCCGCCGGATCTGCCGGAGAACGTGGCTCTCGGAACCGGACGGGCGGTCGTGGTCGTACCCGTTGTCGGCGCTCCGGCGTCGTTCGGCCGCAAGGTCATGCTGTGCTGGAATGCCAGCCGCGAGGCGGCGCGTGCGGCGGCGGACGCGATGCCGTTGCTGAAGGCCGCCGAGGCCGTGACCGTCCTGCTCGTCGATCCCAAGACCTCTGGAGCCGGGCATGGCGGCGAGCCCGGCGCCGACGTCGCAACCTGGCTCGGCCGGCATGGCGTCGCCGTGACGGTGCAACGCGACGCGGCGGCCGACGCCGATGCCGGAGACGTCATCCTGTCGCGCGCCATGGACCATGGCTGCGATCTCATCGTCATGGGGATCTACGGTCATTCTCGACTGCGCGAGCTCGTCCTGGGAGGCGTGAGCCGGACGATGCTTGCCAGCATGACCGTTCCGATCCTGATGGCTCACTAGGTCGATCGCGAGCCGCCGGCAAGCCATGGTGGTCGCCGAAGCGCGAGATGCAAATCTGCACGTCGCGATCCGGGCGGCGTCGCCGACGACGCTGCACGACCGCGCATGCTGGCGCACCGACGGCAACAGCCCGGTGCGGATTGCGCATGACGGAGCGACGGCATTCTACTCGACCTATGCGCCGATCGGGCACACGCTGCGCCGACGTGGCCGCCCCGACCTTCGCTTCGAGGAACCGCCGGTGGCGGTGACGCTGCTCGACGATCCCGATCCGCGGGTCGGCAAGTGGATCGAGGCGATCTGGCAGGATCCAGCCGGTGCGCTGCACGGCTGGTATCACGGCGAGGAGCTGGCAGCCGGCTCGACCAAGCTGTTCGTGCCGCACATCGGCCGCCTGCTGTCGCGCGACGGCGGCCTGAGCTGGCACTGCCGCGGTGAGTTGCTCCGCCTGCCCGGCAGCCTGGTCGATTGCTCGTGGCAGAATGGCTTCGTGGCCGGCGGGTACGGCGACCTGTGCGTCCTTCCCGATCGTGCCGGGACGACGCTCTATCTCTTCTTCACGAGCTACCACCCCGACGAGCAGGCCCAGGGCATCGCCGTCCTGCGCCTCCCGGCGGCGGATCCGCTGGCCGTGCCCGAGCTGTGGGGCGGGGAAGGCTGGTCGACGAGCTGTCGCCCGGCGCCGCTATGGCCGGCATTGCGCGGTTGGAAGCACGCCGACCCCGACAGCTTCTGGGGCCCGGCGGTTCACTACAATCGCGCCCTCGATGCCCATGTGATGCTGCTCAACCGCACTGCCGGGGGCGAGAGTGATCTCGTGCAGGAGGGCATCTACGTCAGTCTCAATCATGATCTTGCCGACACGCGGGGCTGGAGTCGGCCATTGCAGATCGTGCGCGGCGGGGGCTGGTATCCGCAGGTGGTCGGTCTCGAGGACGGCTGCGGCGACACCGAGGCCGGGGCAATCGGCCGCTTCTTCATGGCGGGCTTCTCGGCCTGGGAGATCGAGCTCTCGCGGCCTGTCGCCGGCGGCACGACCGTCAGGCCGCTTGCCCCCACGAGGCAGGAGTTCGCGCGCCTGTTCGGCGGCGATCGGCGCTGCCCCTGGTAGCGCGATCTCAGGCGACCAGCGCGGCGGCTTCCTGGACGTCAGGCGTCGAGCTTGCGCAAGGCCAGCTTGTTGCAGAGGCCGATCGAGCGGCCGGCCGGCAGCAGCCGGATCAGCCCGCTGCGCGCGAAGTGGCTGAGCGTTCGCGATACCGTCTCGATGGTGAGGCCGAGATGGTCGGCGATATCGGCACGCGTCATCGGCAGCTCGAGGGTCTCGTCGTCCTTGGAGAGGCGTTGCCCCATGTCCAGTAGGAAGGTCGCCATCTTCTCCTGGGCGCCCTTGCGGCCGAGCAGCAGCATGTGGTCGTAAGCGCGCTCGAGGCTGCGCAGCGTCGCTGTCATGATCCTGTCGCGGAAGGCAGGATCGTCCTGGATGAGGGTGCCCAGCCGGCTCCGGCGATAGGCGACCACCGTGACGTTTCCTATGGCTTCGGCGGAAAACCGATGCTCTTCGCCTGCCTCGATGCCGAGGATATCCCCCGGCAGATGGAAGGCGTCGATTTGGCGCCGGCCATCGCTCAGCAGCTTGTACGAACGAATGGCGCCCGACGCGACCTGATAGAAGAAATCGGCTTCGTCGCCTTCGCCGAACAGCTCCTCTCCCGGGCCGAAAGCCATGGGGATTCCGGCCGGTGCCTTCTCTGCCTTGTCGGGCCGCGAGGCGAAGGGTGATGTCGGAAACCTGGTGGCGTGAGCGGCGGTCCGGATCTGCATGGCTGTATCCTCCGAGAGGCTCGAGATGCCGGCTTGATAGCCCTCGGAGCCGAGGTCGACCATTCAGGTGTTGAACTAAGGGATTCTACGATGGTTGCGGCGCAGGCCACATCTGGTCGGCGCCGCCGGGCAGGGACGACAGCGAAGGTCAATCGGCTCGGCTGACCACGTCGCGCCTCAGCCGGGATAGATGGTCCATGGCAGCGGCAAACAGCCGATACTTCACCTCGACGACGGACAGCTCGCGTGCCCAGTTGACGAGGTCGCCCCACGGGTCGTTCAGCTTGCCCATGCCGCCCACGATCGCCACGACCGTGCCGACCTCGATGTGGCCCTGCAGCGCCTGCCAGCCTCCGACACCGAGCGCGACTGCCACCGCCGAATGGTGCATCACGTTCATGAGAAGGTTCATCGTGAACTTCAGCTTGTAGATTCCCATGTTGAGGGCGAAGACACGGTTGATCGGCTCGCTGACGCGGCTCCGCCCGCGGCCCGCGGCGATGGCAGTCTTGACGATCTCGCCGCTGAGGCCCCGCTTGGTGATGATGCGCGACTGCGCACGACGGTTGATGGCCAGCTGGAGCAGGGGAACGAACACCAGCTGGGGCAGGAAGAATGCCAGCGCCAGCAGGGTAAGGTCCGCATCGATGTAGAGCATGTAGCTCACGACGCTGACCAGGATGCCGGCTTGCAGAAGCGGCTCGGAGATGCTGATGCCGGTGAACCCGCCGATCGGCTCGACCTCCTCGAGCATGACGGAGATCTCCACCCCGGCGTCATCGGCCGACGCACAGTCGGCCGACCGGGCGCTCTCGCCGGCCCGGTTGCGCAGCGCCCGCACTGAGCTCTCCGATACCCACCCGCGGTAGATGTTGAGGGCAAGCTTGAGGCCCTGCTCGGTCAAGGCGACGGCGCCATAACCAATCGCCAGCCATAGAACTGTCTCGAACGCGCCGCGATCGACGATCGTGTTGACGATGCGCCGCTGCAGCTCCAGCGGAGCGGCGCTCAGCAGGAAGACCGCGACCGACAGGATCGCAAGGCCTGCCTGGTGCCTTCCCGTGAAGCGCAACGCGTAGCCGATGATGGTGCGCGGCATGCGAACGCGGCCGTCAGGCTGCCGAGGCTGCCCGAACGGCGGCGGCGTCATCGAGGACCACGACTTTACCCGAACCAGGTGACATCGATAAAGCGTCGTCGCTGCGGCCTCCCGGCGCCTTGATTCACCGCAAAACCCCGCCTGGATGCCGTTGAAGGCTGCTGGCCGAGGCAGCGGGGCGCGGCGTCACGATGCTTTGGCGCCGACGTCGGCCGACCGCAGCACATCCAGGCCGAACAGCAGGACACCCACGCGGCTTGCCGAGGAAGCCCATTCGGCGAGGCGGGGATAGTTGTCGACCAGCCAGTTGAAGGCGCCCTGGACCGCGGCAAAGGCTGCCGCCGCCTGGGTGACCTCGCCGAGCGACATCGTCTCGTGAATGTACTGGGGCACGCACAGGATCAGGCCGACCAGAGGGGCGAGCAGGGTGTTGCCGTGCGACACCAGCGTGGTTCGCACGTGCTGCCCGCACAGGTAGCGCCATTGGCGAATGACCTCGGCCAGGGCAAGGTAGGCGGGCGCATCCTGCCCGTCATCCTGCCCGGTTGCCGTCCGGGGCAGGTCCCGGAGATGGGCGACCGCGAACTTGAGTTCCGATTCCGCCTGGTTCTTGCGTTCGATGACATGGGCCATGCGGCGGCCGACCAGGATCATGGCCCCTGTCGTCATTGCGGCATAGGCAATGCTGGCGAACACCAGGTAGCCCGGCAGCTCCAGGCTGGTGCCGAACCCATCGATCTCCAGCGATCCACCGACCGTCCACAACACCACGACGAAGGTCGCTGCCGTCAGCACCGAGGACAGCAATCCGACCAGCAGGTCGATCGGCGCGTCGGTCGCGATGCGCGCATCCTCCGCGATCCGGTACTCGGCGAGCTGCGGCTCGCCCGGGCCATTGTCGAGGCGCCGGTAGTTCTCGTGTCCGAGCCAGAGGGCGAGCAGCCGCGTCGTGAGCCATTCGCGCCACGACCTCTGAAAGGTCATGCGCCCCCACACGGCGATGACGGCGAGCCCGATGCTACCGGCCGCGAGCGCGGGCAGCAGGTAGGTTTGCTGCAGGATCTCCCGCCCGTCGCGTCGCTCCAGGGCATTGAAGAAGTCGCGGTTCCAGATGTTCAGCCGATACTGCACCAGAAGCTGCGTCACGACGCAGACGGTCAGCAGCGCGATCAGGGTCCACGGAATCCAGGCACCGTCGCCGGACCAGAAGCCCAGGGCCGTGCGCCAGAAGCGACGCAGCGGCGCGGGTCCTACGGCCGATGGATCATCCCCGTTCATGGGCCAGGGCCATCAAGCCGACAAACGTCGGATCGCGACGCGTGACAACCCCGGTCGGAACATGGGCAAGATAGCGCTGCAGCCGCCCCTTGCTCTCGAAGCGATCGCGGAACGGCGAATCGCCCAGGTAGTCGACGATCTTGGGAACGATGCCGCCGGCGATCAGCACCCCACCCCTCGCACCGAAGGTCAGGGCTGCGCTGCCCGCGACCGAGCCGAGGAAACCGCAGAACATGTCGAGCGCACGCCGTGAGGTGTCGCTCGTTCCGTAGACCGCCTCGCGCACGACCTGCTCGGGGGTGGCCATTGGCTTGTGGGCCTGGCCGGGTACCGTCAGCGCCTCGTGCAGGTTCATCAGGCCGCGCCCCGACAGGACGCGCTCGGCCGACACATGGCCATGCCGGCGACGCAGGAAGTCGATGACGGCTGCCTCGGCGGCGTCGGTCGCGGCGAGCGTGGCGTGGCCGCCCTCGCTCGCCAGCACCCTGCTCCCGTTCGGGCCGGGGCTGAAGCAGGCCATGCCGAGACCGGTCCCCGGCGCCAGCACGACGACCGGCTCGCGGGCCAACGCGACGCCGCCGCCGACGCCCACGACATCCTCGGAGGTGAAGCGCGGAACGCCCCAGGCAAGAGCCTCGAGATCGTTCACCAGCCTGACGCTCTGCAGATGGAACGCCTGCTTGAGCTCCTCGGATGTCATCACCCAAGACGCATTGCTCAACGCACAGCGACCACCCTCGACGGGACCCGCTGCGGCGATCACAGCGCGATCCAGGATGACGCCGTCCTCGGGACGGGTATTGAGGAAATGCCGAATGGCATCGACGGGGCCGGCGTAGGCGCCGGTCGACACGGCTTCGACGGCGCCGAGCTCTGTGCCCTTCAGCACGGCGAAGCGAGCCCAGGTCGCGCCGATATCGGCGAGTAGGCAGGCGTTCATGATGCCACCCTTTCGGCAACAGCCTTGATGGTTGCGGCGTACCAGCGTGCCGAGGCCTTGAGAGTCCGACGCTGCGTCGGGTAGTCTACATAAACCAGCCCGAACCGGTTCTGGTAACCTGCCCCCCATTCGAAGTTGTCGAGAAGCGACCAGACGAAGTAGCCGCGCACGTCGGCCCCGAGCGCGACAGCCTCGCCCAAGGCCTCGAGGTAGCGCGCCAGGTAGTCGATGCGCTCGACGTCGTGGATCTCGCCGGACACATCGGGCTTTTCGACCGCACCGGCGCCGTTCTCCGTCACGTAGAGAGGCAGCCCGTAACGATCGTGGGCGTCCAGCAGCACGTCGCGGAACGCCGCCGGGTCGACCTGCCAGCCGATCGGCGACCGCGCCACGTCCGCCGGAGCGTCCGCCCAGGCGAAGCCGAGCGGCGAGGCCCCCTCTGCCTTGGCATAGATCGGCGAATAGTGGTTGATGCCGAGCCAATCGATCTGGCGGCGGATGCGCTCCATGTCGCCTTCGCGGCGATGCGGGTCGATGCCATCCCGCAGCGAGGCGGGATACTCGCCGAGGATCTGGGGATCGGGGAACGCCCTGTTCCAGACGTCGTCCAGGATGGTCGCCGCCTTGCGATCCGCCGGAACCTGCCGGAGCGGACGGCTGGGCTGCATGTTGTGGATGACGCCGATCGATGCTGCGGCGACCCCCGCGCGCAGGACGTCGACCGCCGCGCCGTGCGCCAGGTTGACATGATGGACGGCCGCGTAAAGGGACTCGGGATCGTTCGTCGCCGGCGGATGCCAGCCGAGCGAATAGCCGAACAGCGTGAAGACGGCGGGCTCGTTGAAGGTCGCGAAGCGCTTGACGCGATCCCCGAGCCGGCCGGCGACCAGCAGGGCATAGTCGGAGAACCATCCGACGACGTCGCGATTGGCCCAGCCACCCAGCTCCTGCAACGCCTGCGGCAGATCCCAGTGATAGAGGCAGAGCCAGGGCTCGATGCCGGCTTCCAGCAGGCCATCGACCAGTCGGTCATAGAAGGCGAGGCCAGCTTCGTTCGCCGAGCCGCGACCCGTCGGCAGGACACGCGGCCAGGCGACCGAGAAGCGGTAAGCGCCCACCCCGATCTGCCGCATCGCGCCGATGTCCTCGCGGTAACGGTGGTAATGATCGCAGGCCTCGTCGCCGGTGTCGCCGTTGGCGATGCGGCCCGGCTCGCGGCAGTAGCCGTCCCAGATGCTGGCGCCGCGCCCGTCGGCCCGGGTGGCCCCCTCGACCTGATAGGCGGATGTCGAGACGCCCCACAGAAAGCCGCGCGGCAAGGGCTCGAGGATGGCCGGGCGTCGGTCGTTCGAGGCTCCGGAGGGGGCAGCGTGCAGGTTGACCATTGAGTCCTACGTTACGCGTATCCTATCCGGCGATGATTGAGGCATCTCAAGCGACGCCTGTCCCATCGATTGATCTGGAGCAAGGCCGCCTCTGCGTTCGTCCGATATCGGAGACTGTACACGCGGGAGGGGATCATGCGCGCAGTTAAGGTGATGTCGCGGCCGGTCGTGACGGTGCCGGCCGACGCAACGGTGTGGTCGGCCGCCGACATCCTCCTGGGTGCACGCATCAGCGCGGCGCCGGTGGTCGACGCCGACGGCCGCATGATCGGCATCGTCAGCGAGGCCGACCTGATGAACCGGCCGGAGCTCGGCACCGTGCCCGGGCGCTCGTGGCTGCAGCGGCTACTCGCCGACGAGGCCATGCTGGCGCGCGACTACATGCGGTCCTATTCCCATCGCGTGACGGATGTGATGACGCGCGATGTCGTCACGGCGCCGGAAACCGCGGAGCTGAAGGAGGTTGCCAGTCTCATGCAGCGCCATGGCATCAAGCGCGTGCCGATCGTGCGCGACGGCAAGGTGCTGGGCATCGTCAGCCGAGCCAACCTGCTTCAGGGTCTCCTCGCGCGCGAGCCCCGGCCGACCGGCGGCACCGCGCTGGACGCGGACCTGCGCGAAAGCGTGTGGCAGGAGCTGCGCAAGCACCCCTGGGGCTCGGGTGTCGGCAACGTCGTCGTCGAAAGCGGCGTCGTCCACTTGTGGGGTCAAACGCGCTCGGTGTCGGTGAAGGAAGCGGTGAGGGTGGCGATCGAGAACGTCCCTGGCGTCAAGCGAGTCGCGAGCAACATCGTCGTGCTGCCGGTCGAGGCGCTCATCTGAACCGACTTCTCGCGGGTCAGCGACGACGACGTCCGCCGGGTCCTGAGCCGCCGGCCAGGCGTCGCCGGTTGAGCTTTGCCCTGCGTTCAGGAAGCGAGGACCAGAACCGGTGCCTTGCGCCGGCTTGCCACCTCCAGAGGCATTTCCCTCGGCATCGCCGGATCGCGACGCAGGACGAGCAAACGTTCGTGCCGGGGACCAAGTGCACGCTGCAGCGACTCCATGAGCGTCACCGAGGAGGCCGGTTCCACGGGCGGTATGGCAAGGGCCTCCTCTCCCATCGCGGCGGCTATGCGCGCCGCGAGCTCGAAGCAGGCATCCGACGGGTCGGCCGAGACAACGGCTACCGGCCCGTGCCGGGGCATGCCCGACCTCGGCAGGAGCAGCACTGCCGCCGCCGCTGCCTCAGCCGCTTGCTGCGCCGATTCGCTGCCGGGTGCGAGCAGGTCGAACGCGGCCGGCTCCGCGAGGATGAGCACGTCGCTTGCCTGCATGAGGTTGCTCGCCAGAGCGGCGGGATTGCCGCGGCATACCTCGAACCGGCACGCCAGCCCCTGCGATTCAACTTCCCGCTGGAAAAGCAGGGCGGCCTGCCGGGCGGCAGCGCGCAGCTCGTCATCGACGCGCTGCGGCTCCAGCATCCGCCATTCGTGCCCGGGGAGACGGAGCTCCCGCGTGAAGGGCAGGGCGGCGAGGTCGATCAGCGACTGATCCTCGATGAAGACACCCAGCACTTCCAGCTGGAGCAGGCGCGCGAACTCGACGGCGCCCCGGAGCACGTGTCGGTCGACGCTGCCGGTCGCCATGCCCAGCACCGCCCGCCGGTACGACGTGGATGTTTTCGAGGTCATCGTTTGCGTGCCTTCCTGGCGTCCGTCATCGCCCTGCGGGCTGCCGCAAAGCGCATCAGGCGACGTTCGACGGCGGCGTTGACGCTGCCATCGGCATAGCGGCCGTCCTTGCCGCGGGTTCCCGCGGCGTGGCCGGTCAGCAGCGCGATCACCTCGTCTACTGTGCGAACGGCGAAGACTGCGAACTTTCCATCCTTGCAAGCATTGACTACGTCGTGCCTCAGCATGAGATGCTGGACGTTGGACGCGGGGATCAGGACCCCGTGCCGGCCGGTCAGCCCACGCGCCGCGCAGATGTCGAAGAAGCCCTCGACCTTTTCGTTGACGCCGCCGATGGCCTGGACATGCCCATGCTGGTCGACGGATCCGGTGACCGCGAGATCCTGGCGCAACGGCAGGCCGGCGAGGGCGGAGAGCAGCGCGCAAAGCTCGGCAACCGAGGCGCTGTCGCCCTCGACGCCGCCATAGGACTGCTCGAACACCAGGCTGGCCTGGAGCGACATCGGCGCATCGAGGGCGTAGCGGCCGGCGATGAATCCCGAAAGGATCAGGACGCCCTTCGAATGGATCGGCCCGCCCAGCTCGACCTCGCGCTCGATGTCCACGATCTTGCCGCTTCCCGGGCCGACGCGGGCGCTGATGCGGGTCGGCCGGCCGAACGCATGACCGGCGAGGCTCAGCACCGAAAGGCCATTGATCTGGCCGACCTGGCTCCCCTCGGTCGCGATCTGCGACACGTCGCGCAGGATCATCTCGCGACTTCGCTCCTCGAGACGGGAAGCGCGCCGTCTCTGGCCGCGCAGGGCCTGCTCGACGTCGGCGCGCGCGATCGCGTCGCGTCCGGCCGTGCGGGCGCATTGATCGGCCTCGGTCACCAGATCCTGCATGTCCTCCACGAGCAGCGACAGCTTCGCGGAATCCTGTGCCAGTCGCGCGGCATGCTCGATGACGGCCTCCACGCCGCTGCGATCGAGCGCGTGCAGGCCGGCTTCGTCAGCCAACCCGCTGATCACCTGCGCCAGCAGCGCCTCGTTCTCCGGGGAGCGCTCGAACTCGTCCTCGAAGTCGGCGAGGATCTTGAAGTGCTTCTGGAATTCCGGGTCGAGGGCAGCAAGCAGGTAGTACATCTGGTGCTCGCCGACCAGGATCACCTTGACGTTCAGCGGAACGGGGCTCGGCTCCAGGGTCGCGGTCGACATCAGGCCGACGATATGGGCGAGGTCCTCGATCACGATCTCCTGGCGGACCAGGACTCGCTTCAGGGCCGACCAGGCGTAGGGCTCGCTGAACAGGCTGCGCGCGTCGATGATGATCGTGCCGCCGTTGGCGCGGTGCAGGGAGCCCGCCTTGATCATCCTGAAGTTCGTCACCAGCGCGCCCTGGTAGGACATGTGCTCGACGCGGCCGAGCAGATTGCCCAGCGTCGGATTGAGCTCCTCTACGACAGGCGAGCGGCCCTCGGTGTCGCTCCCGACCAGGACGTTCACGTCGTAGCGCTCGAACGGATGTCCTGGCGGCATGGCGTCGAGCCGCGTCGCCGATCCGCCCTCGGGTTGGCCGAGGAAGAGCTGCACATGCTGCAGCACATCGTTGCGGACCGCCTCGATGTGGTCGAGGACCCGAGGCAGGTCCGCGAATCCGTCACGAAGGTCGTCGATCTCCTGGTTGATGGCGTAGCGTGCCGTCTCCTGGTCGAGGGCGTTGACCTCGTCGCGGCGTCGCTTCTCGAGCTTGGGGATGGCGCGCAGGCCCTCCTCCATCTCGCGCTCGATGCTCGCGACGGCCTCCTGCGTCACCTTTCTCCGCTCTTCCGGCCACTTGCCGAACGCCTCGGGATCGACGATCTCGCCCTTGTCCATGGCGGCGATGGTGAAGCCCATGGGTGTGCGTATGATGGCCAACCCCCGCGACGCCGCCTTTTCGCCCAGCGCCTCGAAGACCTTCTGTGTGTTGGCGCGCAGCGCCTCGTCGATGGCGGTACGCCGGCGTTGGTAGTCGTCGCTCTCGAACAGCGCGGGCAGGGTGACGCGCAGGTCCTCGATCAGCTTCCTCATGGCTTGCTGGAGCGGAACGGCGCGGCCTCCCGGAAGGCCGATGGCAGCCGGCCGGTGCGGAACGGCGAAGTTGTTGACGTAGACCCAATCCTGCGGCGGCGTGCGGGACGGCTGCGCCGTCTCGAGCATCTTGCGCAACGACGATGAGATGCGGGCTCCGGCCCGGCCGGTCGCGAAGATGTTGAAGCCGCGCGCCGCCAGCCCGGTGGCCAGCCTTATCGCTTCCTCCGCGCGTTGCTGACCCGCGAGCATGGGCGCGGGCGGAAGCTCGCGCGTCGTGGCGAAGACGAGGCCGGAAAGATCGGCGCGCCGGAAGAGCTTGTCGGGTGACAGCGCCTTCGGGATCGTCGCTGGCTCGACGGAGAACGCAGCCCGCATCTTGCGGGTACTCACAGGCGACCGACCTCGAACTCTTCGCAGGAGATGGTCAAGGCAGGTGGCGGAGCGGTGGCGCCGATGTCCTGGACATGACGTGGCATGGGGCGACCTCCTGGCACCATGGGAAAGCGCTTCACGAAATCATCGGCGATGTGGGCTTGCCTTGATTGAGATCAACGCACGTCGGGACCGCGTTGGCACAAGCATGATCCCGTGGTTCCGATCTTGATTCGACGCCCGGTGAATGGCAGCGGGAGGCAGCCATGATGCTTCACAAGCGTATACTGCAGTGGCAGGCCGACCATCCCACGATCACCTGGACTCTGTGGGGAATCGTTTGGCTGCTCGTCATTGTCCTGTTGCTCAAGCCGGGCAGGCTGAGCGGCATGGCCTGACGGCGCGCGTCGCGCGTCGCCGGGTGAGTTCCGGCTGCGCGCCGAGTTTCCGTCAATGCGCCGCGATGTAGCGGGCGAACTTCAGGAGCGAGCTCACCTTGCCGTAGTCGGCCTCCGGCACGGTCACGCCGAGTTGCTCGTGCGCGGCGATGACGAAGTTGAGGAAGTCCATCGAATCGAGGCCGATGTCGTTGCGCAGGTCGTCGTCCGGAGCCACGGTGGCAACGTCGAGGTCCGGCGCGATGCCGCCCAGGATGGTGCGCAGCCTCGCTATGGTCTCGGCGTCGCTCATAGGGTCTCCGGCTTCTGCAGATGCCGATCGATGGCGGCCAGCAACCGGCTGCCGCCGGCGCCGTCGCTGGCGCGATGATCGGCGGCCAATGTAGCCTGCACCATGGGCCGCTGCCTGATCTCGCCGTCGACGATCGAGGCCGCCATGCGCGGCGCCCCAAAGCCCACGATCGCAAGTTGCGGCGGGTAGATGACGCCGAGCACGCTGTCGGCGCCGCGTTCCCCGAGGCTCGTGACCGTGACGGTCGGGTTCATCATTTCCGAGCCGCGGATGCGCGCGGTGCGCGCGCGCGTGACGAGGTCGCGCAGAGCGGCCATGGCCTGGTCCAGCGTGAGGCGATCGGCGTCGTGGATGGCCGGCGCCATGAGGCCGCCGCCGCGCAGCGAGATTGCCCAGCCGACATGGATTGCCGATGAAAGCTTGGGGGCGTCGTCGATCCAGAATCCGTTGAGCTGCGGCACCTCGCGAAGGGCCAATGCGACCGCCTTGAGCAGGAGGGCTGCCGGCAACAGGCGGCGCCCGACGTCACGCCGGGCGTTCTCCTCCGCCAGCCATTCCGTTGCGCGCCCCAGGTCGATGGGCAGCGACAGGTAGTAGTGCGGGATCTCGCGCTTCGAGCGTGCCATGGCGGTGGCGATTGCCTGGCGCATGGCCGCCGGATCGAAGCCGCGCCGCGGCGCCACGATCGGTGCTCCCGCGACGGCCTCGACATCAGCGATGGTGATGGCGCCTCCCGGTCCGCTGCCGCCGAGACCGCGCACATCGACGCCGAGCTCGGCGGCACGGCGCGCCGCGGCCGGGGAAATGCGGGGTCGTTCTGCAGATCGCGGCGCCTCGCGGCGCGGCGGAATTGGTCGGGTAGCCGGCGGCGCGGCTGCAGGAGACGCCGCGGTTGCCGGCGGTGCGACTGCAGGAGGCGGCCCGGCAGGGGCCTTTGCCGCTACCATCCCATCGATGCGAGCCAGCACGGCGCCGACCGGCACCTCGGTGCCGACAGGCACGAGTATCTCGCTCAGGACACCCTGCTCGAAAACCTCGATCTCGAAGGCGCCCTTCTGGGTCTCGACGACGGCCAGGACATCGCCGCGTTCGATGTGGTCGCCGGGCTTCTTCAGCCACTCCACGACCGTGCCCTTGTCCATGTCGGCCCCCAGCGACGGCATGAGGAAGTCGCTCAAGCCGTCCTCCCTTGCGGCCTCACCAGCTCGAGCGCGGCTGCACGGATGGTGTCGACCTGGGGGATGGCGGCATCTTCGAGATGCTTGGGGTAGGGGATGGGCACCTCTGCGCCGCACAGGCGGGCCGGAGGAGCGTCGAGGTCGTAGAAAGCCTGCTCGGCCACGCGCGCGCAGATCTCGGCCGAGATGCCTCCCGAGCGCCAGCCCTCGTCGACGATCAAGGCGCGCCGCGTGCGCGCCACCGAGGCGATGATGGCCTCGTCGTCGAGCGGCCGCAGGGAACGAAGATCGATCACTTCCGCTTCGATCCCCGTGGCGGCGAGCTGCTCGGCCGCTGCCAGCGACTTGTGCAGGCTGGCGCCATAGGTGATGACGCTGAGGTCCCGCCCCGGCCTGCGCACCACGGCTCCCGCGAGCGGTACCGGACCTGCATCCGCCTCGAGCTCACCCTCCATGTTGTAGAGGTTCACGTGCTCGAAGATCAGCACGGGATTGGGGTCCAGCAGGGCGCTCCACAGCATGCCGCGCGCATCCGCGAGCGTCGCCGGGGCGACGACCTTGAGGCCGGGAATGTGCGCGTACCAGCCTTCGAGGCTGTGCGAGTGCTGGGCGGCAAGCTGGCGCCCCGCTCCGGTCGCCATGCGGATCACCAGGGGAACGGCGAACTGCCCGCCGGACATGTGCGGGATGGTCGCCGCATTGTTGACGATCTGGTCGAGCGCCAGCAGGCTGAAATTGACGGTCATGATCTCGACGATCGGCCGCATTCCGGCCATGGCCGCGCCAATGCCGGCGCCGACGAAGGCGGATTCCGAGAGAGGCGTGTCGCGGATGCGCTCTTCCCCGAACTCCTGCAGCAGGCCCTTGGTCACGGCGTAGCAGCCGCCGTAGCGGCCGACATCCTCGCCCATCAGGAACACACGGTCGTCGCGCTTCAGCGCCTCGCGGATGGCCTGCCTGATCGCCTCGCGATAGGTGGTCTTCTGTCGCTCCTGGGCCCCGGTCATGTCGGCACCGCATCCATGAGCGTGTAGCGGCAGAGATCGGTCACCGGCTCCCAGGAACCCTCGTCGGCGAAGGCTACGGCGGCATCGACCTCGGCCGCAGCCTTGTTCTCCAGTTCCACGATGTCCTCGCGGTGAAGCAGCCCGCAGGCAACGGCCCACTCGCCGAAGCGCTCGATGGGGTCGCGCTCCTTCCAGCGCTCGACCTCGGACTTGTCGCGATAGAGCTGGGAATCGAACATTGAGTGGGCACGGAAGCGATAGGTCATGCATTCGAGGAACTGCGGACCGGCGCCCGCCCGGATGCGCTCCAGGGCCTTGCGGGTGGTGGCCTCGACGGCGACGACATCCATGCCGTCCACACGGTGCGAGTCGATGCGATACGCCTCGGCCTTGCGATGGATGTCGGTCTCGGACTCGGTGCGCTCGACTGCGCTGCCCATTGCATAGAGGTTGTTCTCGCAGACGAACAGCACGGGCAGCTTCCACACCGCCGCGAGGTTGAGGGACTCGTGGAACTCGCCCTCGGCGACGGCCCCCTCGCCGAACAGGCACGCGGCTACCCCGGAACCCTTGCGCATCTTCTCGGCGAGGCCCAATCCCACAGCGAGCGGCAGGCCTCCGCCCACGATCGCATTGCCGCCGTAGAAGCGGGTCGACCGGTCGAAGATGTGCATGGAGCCGCCGCGGCCTCGGCTCGTGCCGGTCGACTTGCCGTACATTTCCGCCATCAGCGGCCCCATCGGGATGCCGCGCGCCAGGGCGTGGCCGTGCTCCCGGTAGGTGGCGACAATGCTGTCGTCGGCCGACAGGGCGCCGACCACGCCGACGGCGTTCGCCTCCTCGCCGATGTAGAGATGGAGAAAGCCGCGGATCTTCTGCTGGGTATAGAGTTCCGCGCACTTCTCCTCAAACCGGCGGATGCGCAGCATCTGTCCCAGCAGATGGCGGGCATGGTTGCGGTCGAGATGCGGCTTGGCTGTCATTTCTTCTCGTCGCTTTCCAGGGTCGAGGTGTCGCCCTCGGGCAGGCCGAACTCGCGAGCGCGCAGCAGGCGGCGCATGATCTTGCCGCTGCGCGTCTTGGGCAGGTTGTCGCGAAAGGCGATCTCGCGCGGCGCCACGGCGGGCCCCAGGCGCCGGCGGGCATGGGCCATCAGGTCGCGTTCGAGCTCCGCGCTCGGCTTGCATCCGGCCTTGAGCGCCACGAAGGCCTTGATGGAGTTGCCGGCGACCGCGTCGGGCTTGCCGATGACCGCCGCCTCGGCGACCGCCGGATGCTCCATGAGCGCGCTCTCGACCTCGAACGGGCCGACGAGATGGCCGGCGCTCTTGATCACGTCGTCGGACCGGCCGACGAACCAGTAATAGCCGTCGCGGTCGCGATGGGCGAGATCGCCCGTGAGGTACCAGCCGTCGGCGAAGCATTTGCGGTAGCGCTCGTCCTCCCCGAGGTATTCGCGGAACATCGAGGGCCAGCCCGCCTTGAGCGCCAGCTCGCCGTCGACATCCGGCTCGCCGATCACCCGGACGCCGCGTGCGGCGCGCTTGACGATGGCCGCCTCGATACCCGGCAGCGGTTTGCCCATGGAGCCCGGCTTGACGGGCAGGGCGGCTAGGTTGGCGATCATGATTCCGCCGGTCTCGGTCTGCCACCAGTTGTCGTGGAACGGCCGGCCGAAGGTCTGCTGGCTCCACACGACGGCCTCGGGATTGAGCGGCTCGCCGACGCTGGCGAGAAAACGCAACGATCCGAGGTCGTGCTTGTGCGCGACTTCCGCGCCCACCTTCATCAGCATGCGGATGGCGGTGGGCGCCGTGTACCAGACACTGACTTTCTGGCTCTCGATGATCGAGTACCAGCGGTCGGCATCGAACTCCATCTCGTCGACGATGCTTGTGACGCCGCAGACCAGGGGGGCGATCACGCCGTAGGACATGCCGGTCACCCAGCCGGGATCGGCGGTGCACCAGAAGATGTCGTCCTGGTGCAGGTCGAGGGCGAAGCGCGCGGTCGCCGCCTGGGCCACCACCGCGTCATGGACGAGGACCGCACCCTTCGGCCGTCCGGTGGTGCCGCTGGTGAAGTGCATGAGGGCACGATCCTCAGGCGTTGTGGCAGCCGTGCGATACTGGCCCTCGGCCGCTGCCATGAGGCGAGGCAGGGACCGTACCTGCTCCCGCTCGTCGTCGTCAGTGCCGTCGATCAGCAGCACCGTGCGCACGGTCGGCAGGCCGTCGAGAATCTGCGCGACCTTGCGCTGGAAGAGGGCGCGGGTGGTGACCAGGCAGGCGCCTCCGCCGATCTCCAGCCGGGCGCGTATCGGCTCGGGCCCGAAGGCGGAGAAGAGCGGGCAGAAGACGGCGCCGCGCTTCAGGCTGCCGAGAACCGCCGAGTAGAAGGCGGGGACGCGCCCGGTCAGCGAGAACACGACCTCGCCCCGGCCCACGCCGAGCGATTCCAGGACGTTCGCGAAGCGGCTCGCCGCTTCGTCGAGCACGGCAAAGCTGATCGCGGAGACCGCGCCGTCGCGGCCGATGTGACGCAGCGCGATCCGCGCACCGCGGCCTTCGGCGACGTGGCGGCTTACCGCTTCGTGGGCGATGTTGAGGCCGCCTCCCGGCAAGCCGGCAAGCGTTCGGCGCTCCAACGACCAGTCGAAGGACCGGCAAAGCGAGTCATAGTCGCGAAGATTGGGAGCGACGCCCCAGTCGCTGGCCGATTTCTCGATGATCTCGAACATCAGAGTGACAGCATCCGTCCGGCCAGGCACCTTGACCTTGACCTGTCTCAAATGCCGGAATCGACGGTCTTGATCGATATCAAGTACTGGATCTCGTCAACGGGCGCAGCATGTCGCCACTCCGAGGAGTATCGAGATGACACCGCCTGCAAGCCTCATGGTCCGCCTCGCCGTGGGCACTCCCAACGATGCATTGCTCGCGCTGACGGCCGATCTGGCAGCCCGCCTCGAGGTGGGCAGGGTGATCGGCATCAGTGCGCGCCGACCCGTCCAGGTCTACGGCAGCCCCGAGGTGTATGTGCCGCCGGAGCTGGTGACGGACCGCGAGCAGGTCGAGCGCGAGTTGAAGACGGCGGAAGAGGAGTTCCGATCAGCGTTCGAAGGAAAGGCGGCCGCGGTCGAGTGGCGGTCGACGGTCGTCATCTACGGGTCGATTGCCGACTACGTGGCCGAGCAGATGCGGGCAGCCGACCTCCTGGTCACCGCCGCTCATGAAGGCGGCGCGCTCCTCGACGGGTCGCGATACGTCAATGTTACCGACCTGGTCTTGCGCGCCGGGAGACCCGTGCTGATTGCCGCCTCGACCCAGGGCAAGCTCGACCTGCGGACCGTCGTCGTCGGTTGGAAGGATACCCGGGAGGCGCGTCGGGCCGTGCAGGACGCCTTGCCCCTGCTTCGGCTCGCCGAGCGGGTTGTCGTGGTCGAGATCGCTGAGTCGGACAATCTTGCCGATGCCCACGGGCGCACCCAGGATGTCGCCGGCTGGCTGACCTGCCATGGAATCGCGGCGTCCGCGCGTGCAGTCGAGGCAACAACTGGCGACGCCGCGCAGCTCCGCGACATCGTCAGTGACCTCGAGCTGGACGCCGGGCTGCTCGTCGGCGGCGCCTACGGCCATACGCGCCTGCGCGAATGGGTGCTGGGCGGCGTGACGCGAGATTTCCTGCTGCAACCGGTTCGCTGCTCGTTCGTGTCTCACTGACCGCTGGGCGCCGCCCGTCGTGCCGGCGAGTCGCTGCGCCTGCCCGCCCGGTGAGAGCCGATCAGACGTCGAACCTCGTCCAGCAGCTGCTGGCGACGGCGGTCGTCGCTCTCCTGCCGCAGCGCGTTGCGCAGGTCGAGCAGCGCCGCGGCATAGTCGTTGTGCCAGTCCCGCGACGCGCTCGCCTGCGCCGGAGCGAGGCGCGGTGCGGCGGCGGCCTGCGACGGGACGGCTTGCCATCGACCGTCGTGGAAGACGACGTCGAACGCCTGATCGAGGTCTGGTATCGGTATGCGCGAGCGCTCCAGCCCTGCCGCCGAGAGGCTGCCGGCGAGACCCTGCAGGGCGTCGGGCTCGCCGTGCACCAGCAGCGCCGAGCCGAGCGTCGCGAGAAGCGGCCGCGCCCACTCGACCAGTTCGTCGCGGTCGGCATGGCCGGAGTACGAATCGATGGCGCGGATGCGTGCCTTCACGTTGATTTCCTCGCCGTGAATGCGCACGCGGGGCACGCCCTCGCGAATGAGAGCGCCCAGCGTGCCGGGCGCCTGGTATCCGACGAACAGCACCGTCGAGTCCGGCCGCCATAGGTGGTCCTTGAGATGATGCTTCACGCGTCCGGCCTCGCACATGCCGGACCCGGCCAGGACGACGGCGCCGCCATGGATGCGGCCGATCGCCTTGCTCTGCTCGACCGTCTCGGTCAGCCGGAAGTCGCCGCCCGTGAAGACCGTCCCGTCAGCGCCGCGCTCCAGGGCACGGCGATGACGGCGAAACACCTCGGTCGTACGGCCCGCGAGCGGAGAATCCAGGAAGACCGGGATCGCTCCCAGCTCGCCGTCGCGCCTGAGGCGGGCGATGTCGTCGAGTATCTCCTGGGTGCGCTCCACGGCGAACACCGGAATGATGAGATTGCCGCCTGCCTTGAGTGCGTCGCGCAGCTCGCGTCCGAGCAGGGCCCGGCGCTCGGTCTCGCTCAGGCGCTGCCGCAGGCGATCGCCGTAGGTCGACTCCAGCAGGAGAATGTCACAGGGATCGGGCATCGACGGATCGGGTTGAAGGGCTTTCTCCCGTGGTCCGATGTCTCCCGAGAAGACAAGTCGCAGCGGTTGCGGCCTGCTGTCGACCTCCACCTCGACGAAGGCGCTGCCCAGGATGTGGCCGGCGTTGCGCAGGCGCGCGCGCACGCCCTTCAGGGGCTCGAACCAGGAATCGTAGCCCTGCACGGCGAGCTGCGAGAGCGAGGCCTCGGCATCGATGCGGGTATAGATGGGGGCGACGGGCGGCTCTCCCCGCCGGCTGTTGCGCCGGTTCAGCCGGTCGACGTCGCCCTCCTGGATGGCGCCGGCATCGGGCAGGAGCCAGTGCAGGAGGTCGCGGGTGGCCTCCGTTGTCCACGCCTTGCCGCGAAAGCCCGCCAGGGCGAGCTTGGGGAACAGGCCTGTGTGATCGATGTGGGCATGGGTCAGCAGCACTGCCTCGATGGCGGAGGCGTCGAAGGGAAAGCGACGGTAGTTCAGGGTGCGCAACGACTTAGGACCCTGGAACATGCCGCATTCGATCAGCAGTTCGCCGTGCGGCGTGACCAGCCGATGGCAGGAGCCGGTCACCGTGCCGGCGGCGCCGTGGATGTGCAGCGAGATACTCATGGTTTCAGCCTAGCCCCGACGATCGCGGCGGGCTTGATGCGGGTCAAGGCGCAACCGGGCGGGCACGCAGGCACTGCCCCCGAAACGGACGGATCCGCCTGTGAACGCGAGATTCATGATCACGCCCGGAGCTTGACCTGCCTCAAGTGCAGGGGCGGCTGCCGCCGGCAGACTGACCTTGTTCGAGAGGAGAGCGTGCCGTGCCGTCCTGGCTTCAGATCACTTTTCGCAGTATCGATGCCTCTGCCGCCGTGGAGGCCAAGATTCGCGAGCGCGCCCGCGAGCTCGAGCAATTCTACGATCGCATCGTGAGTTGCCGCGTCGTCATCGAGGCGCCCGACCGGCACCGCCACGGCGATCTCTACCACGTCCGCGTCGACCTCAAGGTCCCGGGCAAGGAGATCGTGGTGAAGCGCGATCCGCCCGATCGCCATGCCCACGAGGACATCTACGTCGCGGTGCGCGATTGCTTCGATGCCGTGCGGCGACAGCTCGAGGATCATGTTCGCCGCCGGCGCGGCGACGTGAAGGCGCACGATGTTCCCGCCCATGGCAAGGTGGCGAGCCTCATGGCCGAGCGCGACTACGGGTTCATCGATGCGAGCGACGGCGTCGAGGTTTATTTCCATCGCAACGCCGTCGCCAATGGCGGGTTCGAGAAGCTCGCGGTCGGGGACGAGGTCCGGTTCTCCCTCCATCCGGGAGAGGGCGAGAAGGGCCCGCAGGCGAGCAACGTCGTGGCCGTCGGCAAGCATCATCTGCCGCCGGCCAGGAGTCACTCGTGAGGCAATGATCAAGGCCAGGTGCCTCGCCAAGGCTTGGATCGTCGTTGCCGGCGGCGCTCGCGCACAGAGGAGGACGACATGCGAATTCATGGCATCGTTGCGCTTGCGATCTCCGGAATGCTTGTGGCGGCCTTTCATATCCTTCCGCCGGCGCCCGAGCTCGGCGTGACGCCGGAAATGTTCAACTGGGGTTCAGGGTGGGCCGGCTGGGCCTTCGGCTTCATCGTCTCCACCCTGATCCTGACTGCCGTCATCATGACGGTGATCCACCTCGTGCGTTGGCTGAGGGGGCTGCGGGACTTGACCTAGCGGCCCCTGCACGGCCGATGTGAACGGGGGACGGCGTCAGTCGTCGATTCCGAGGTCGGGCTCGCCGGTGTGAGCGAGGATCGCCGCCCGCACGCGGTCCCGAAGTCGTACGACGGCGGCGAAATCGTCACCGTCCGAGGTGATCAGGTCCCCGATGTGGACGGATACGTTGCCGTGGCGTGGCAGCCAGCTGCCGTCACGCAGGATCGAGCGCGTGCCGCACAGGGTGACGGGCACGACCCCGATCCTTTGCTGGGCAGCGATGACGAAGGCTCCCAGCCGGAACGGCCGCAGGCCATAGGCGCGCCTGAAGGTGCCTTCGGGGAAGAACGCGAGCATCCGGCCGGCCTGCGCGGCGGCGAGCGCCGCGCGCGTGTCGGCTATCCCGCCTTCGGGGTCGGTGCGTTCCACGAACAAGGCGCCGAGGGCGCGCAGGAAAGGACCTGCCACGTGCTGCGCGTCGATCTCGCGCTTGACCACGAAGGCGGGCTCCCCCGGGACGATGGCCGCTACCACCAGGCTGTCGAAGTAGCTGCTATGGTTGATGGCGAGGAGCGTTCCCTCTGCCTTCGGCCATGCCCCCGTGACCTCGACGCGAATCCCCATCGACTGCAGCAGCAGCCGGGCTGCGGCACGCACGATCGCCCAGCGGCGCGACCGTCCGGGAACGAGAATCACCAGCGGCCACAGGACCACGGACGCTGCAAGGAGCACGCTCCACCACCAGGCAGCGTAAGCCAATGCTCCCACCGTCCGGCAGCCACGGCGCAAGGCTATCGCCAGGCCCGACAAGGCAAGGCGGAGGAGCTGCCGCGATGCGGGCTCGGCGCCCTTGCCCAGGCGATGCTGAAGGAAGAGACCGCGCGTCGCCGCGCGCCGCAGCTTGCCGCTCGAGGTCTTGAGCACGCTGCCCGGCGGCACCAGCACGATCTCCTCGGGCGGCGCATCGAGCAGGCGCGCTGCGACGCCTTCGACCTCTCGCCGCAAGGCGGCCAACGGCGAGGCTGCGGTCGAGCGCGTCTCGGCGACGACGATCAGCCGTTCGGTGCCGGTACGAGGGTCGGAGGCGCCGAAGGCCGCGACGCAACCCTTGCGGATGCCGGCGAGGTCGCCGATGGCCGCTTCCAGCTCCTCGGGATGGATATGGCGTCCAGCCCTTATGATGATGTCCTTGGAGCGACCGGTGATGAAGACGTCGCCGCCGGCGAAGTAGGCGAGGTCTCCGCTGTTGAGCCAGGCACCGTCGAGCAGCTCCGCGGTCTTGGCGGGATTGTCGAGGTATCCCGACGAGGCCGATGGCCCGCGGAATTGCAGGCGGCCTTCCTGGCGCTCGCCGACCTCGCCGGTCGCGTCGACGATGCGAATCTGATGGCCCGGCAGCGGCTGGCCGCAGGCGACGAACTCCAGGGCGTCCGTCGCGTCGGGCGTCGCTGGCATCGCCTTTCCCCGACGGGTGAGCGCCTGCCGGTCGACCCGATCGATCACCGGCGGGCGGCCGAGGGGCGGGAAAGCGAGGCCGACGGCATTCTCGGCGAGGCCATAGACCGGCGCCATGGCGCTGCCACCGAAGCCGCAGGGGCCAAAGCGCGCCGCGAAGCGCCGGATGGTCCGCGGGCTCACCGCCTCCGCTCCGTTGGTGACCATGCGCAAGGAGCGGAGATCGAGACCAGAGATCTTGGCATCGTCGATGCGGCGCAGGCAGAGCTCGAAGGCGAAATTCGGCGCCGCCGACAATGTTCCCTTGTGCCGGTGGATGGCCCATAGCCAGCTCTCGGGCCGTACCAGGAAGACGAGCGGGGACATGACGACCAGCGGCGCCGCAAAGTACAGGCTGCCCAGCCATGCCCCGATCAGGCCCATGTCGTGATAGAGCGGCAGCCAGCTCACGAAGACATCGGAAGGACCCGCCGCCATGGCCTCGCCCATGGCCCTGATGTTGGCCAGCAGGTTGGCGTGGGTGAGCACGACGCCCTTCGGATCGCCGGTGCTGCCCGAGGTGTACTGGACAAGGGCGATGTCGGTCGCGCGTCGGGTTGCCGGCAACGGCGCCCCATCCCTGCCCACGGCAGCGAGGTCGTCCACCGACTCGACGCGCCGCAGGCTTTCCAGCTGCAGCTGGAGCAGCCGGGCGATGGCGGACGCTTCCGGCGCGGCGATCAGGATGACGGCGCGTGCATTGCCCAGGATGCCGGCCTGGCGGCGCAGATGCTCCTCGACGCGCGACAGCCGTACCGGCGGGTAGATCGGTGTCGGCACGCCGCCGGCATGGAGCACGCCGAAGAAGGCGACGAAGAAGGCCTCGCTCGTCGGCAGCATGATGGCGACCCGTTCGCCCGGCTCGAGCCCGCGGACGAGCAGCCCGCGCGCCACGGCGCGCGCCCGCTCCGCGAGTTGCCGATAGCTGATGGGCGTTTCGCGCCCCTCGCCGTCGAGCAGGACGATGTGGTTGCGCTCGCTGTGGCGATCGGCGTGCCAGTCGAGCACATCCGTCATGGTTGTCGCCGTCCCGGGCGCCGGTTCCGCCGGCCCGGCGGCGGGGGTTCGGGCAGCAAGCTCCAGAGGCGCGGCGATACGGACCTTTGCCTCGGCGAGCGCGTTGGCGAGGTCGCGCAATGTCTCGGCTTCGCCCAGCAGCTTTTCCGGCAGATGCGTGCCGAACGCCCGTTCGATGCGCAGCAGCAACTCGGCGCGCGACAGGCTGTCGAAGCCCCAGTCCCGATCCAGCGAGCCGTCGAGACCTGCCCGGTCTGCGGCCCTTCGACCGGGCCAGAGCTCGTGGGCGAGACCGCGCGCGAGCTCGACGAGCGTCTGTTCCGTTGCGTCAGGCCGTCCCGGCGGGGTGGCAATTGAGCCCATCGTCCGGCACGTTCTAGGTCGCCGTGGCACGGTGGAGATTGGTGAACACCATGGAAACGCCGTAGAGCGCGATCACGATGATCGCGGGCAGGCGGTTGTGCAGCGCCGTCAGGCGCTTCTCCTGGTCGTCGATCATCTCGTTGAGCGACTGCAGGAACCGCCCGATCGGCACCATGCCACTGTCCTTCACCGTGACCGCGAAGATCGCGGGCAGGGGATACTCGTTGACGTCGAACGTCATGGCAGCCGCTCCGGGCGCGACCGACAGGGAGGCGGCCTGGTCATCTGTCCTCATCGATGGATGGGTCGCGCACTGGGAACAGCCTAGGCTGCGGGCCCGCTCGGGCCTTTGACGCAGCGCAAACGGCTGTATGGCCCGATCGATGGGCCGGCGGCGACCGGATTCAGGACGGGCGCTGCCGGGTGCACGCGCAGACAGGGTCGAGCGCTGGCGCGCCAGTCAACGCCGGCGCCGCGGGCCAAGCGGCGGCCGTTTGATGTTTACAGCGCCTGCGCGCATGGGTTCACTGCGCCCGCCGGAGCGACGCCGTTTCGGCATGGGGGACGGAGCTCGAAGGTCGATGCCGGACCCGCCTGTGGTCGAGTTGGGCTGGGACGCGCCTTGGAAACACGCTGGATTGTCCTGATCGCATGCATGTCCTTGCCAGCGGCTCTGGCGGTGGCGACCCTTTGGATTCAATGGCGCAACTGGCGCACCAGATCGTGGCAGCAGGCGAGCGGTCGAATCGAATCGTCCCGGGTGGCCTCGCGCGAGGTCCGCTCGAGGCGCGTCCGCACGACGGGCAGCGGGCGGAACACCGGATTCATCACCGGTGAGGATTTTCGGACCGGGAACTTCGCCCATGTCGCCTACAGCTTTGCGGTCGGGTCGACGACCTATCGCAGCGACCGCGTCTGCCTGATGGGCGAGCCGGACGGCACCCTTCCGGCAATCCTCAAGCGCTATCCGAAAGGCAAGATCGTCACGGTCCTCTACAACCCGGAGGACCCGAACGAGTGCATTCTCGAGCGGGACGAGCCCGGCAAGATCCGCGAGTCGTGGTTCGGCACCGCCGTCCTTGCCGCGCTCATCCTGGGTGGCTTCTTCGCCGCGACCGAAGGTGTCGACTGGTTGGGCACCGTCCTGGCGAACCCGCCGCGGGCGACCGCGGTGGTCACTCTCGCGGGGTTCGCGCTGTTCATCGCCATGTTGAGCCGCGTGTTCACGAAGCACGCGCGGGCGATGAAGAAATGGCCGACGACGGAAGGAAGGATCGTGCGATCGGAGATCACGACCACCGTGCAGCGTCACCGCCGCCCCAACCGGGCCGACGACACCGTGACCATGTACGTGCCGCGCATCGTCTATTCCTATCAGGCGGACGGCCATACCTTCGAGAGCGACGACATCGGCTGGACGACGAGCAGCAACAGGCGATCGGTGGCCGAGAAGCAGGTCAAGCGCCATCCGCTGAACGCACGCGTGCGGGTGCACTACAATCCGGCCGACCCGGCTCAGGCGACACTGTCGCCCTCCATGGGAATGATCCCCCTGGTTCTCTGGTTCTTCGCCGCGGCCATGGCCTTTGCGGCCTTCGCCGTCGGCTGGCTCCGTAGCCCATGAGCTGCGAGGCTCCTCTGCGATGCTACGCGGGACCAGGCAGGGATGAGCGGCCTGCCCATTCGTTCGTCGTGAACCCGATCGGGGAGAGTCCGATGCGCCATCGACCGCCCTGGTGCCTTGCCCTCTGCAGGCTCGTCGCCGGCGCGCTTCTCCTGGCTCTGCCCGGCGCCGCTGCCCTGGGGCAGGACGCCGTTCGCCTGAACGGCGAGATGTTCATCGGCGGCGCCACGCTGGTCGATCCTCCGCCCGGCGAGCCCGCAAGCACGCATGCCTACCTGACCGTCACGGGCCCGGCGGCTCTGAGCCTCTACCGCAGCCTGCCGCCCCGGGAGGAGGACGACCTGTGCCGGGGAGACGGCCGCAAGGTGAGGCAGGCGGGCACGCTGTCGTGCTCGATCGATGCCCGCGGGCAGGAGGCGGTCTGCGATTTCGCGGTGGACCTGCGATCCGGGGCGATGGCCGGCGGACGGCCCTGTTGAGGCCTGCCTGGCGCGCCGATGGAGCCATTCTCGATCCGATGGCATCGCTCGCGGGTCCATCGGAGCGAGCGTCGCGTCCGGCTGGAACAGTCGGAGGGAATGTGCTCTAGGCGAGCCTGGGAAACAGAAGGTTGGGGAGGAGACTCGTGGTGCAGCGAAGGACAGTGATTGGTGCCGCCCTTGCGCTCGCCGTTGCGCCGGGCGGCAACCACGCATTCGCCCAGGACGCCGAGGTATCGCTGTTCAAGGTCGTCAGCGCGAAGGACGACCTGATCGTCGGCCTGACCGGCGACGAGCTCGCCAGGTTCGGGCCCGGCGTCCCGCTCGAGGTCTTCGCGGCCGAGCTGCAGCGCCGCGGGCAGCTGGCCGTATGGCAGTACGCCTCGACGCGCGGCCCCCAGGGCGAGCTGGTCATGTCGCCGGTGCA
>JALHMO010000060.1 GCA_022844015.1 Reyranella sp.
GGCAACAGCATTTCCATCATCTTCTCGAGCAGCCGTGGATTGCGCCAATAGACGTGGAACGCCTGGTCGAATATCTCGCGCTGGTCGCGCCGGTTCACGAACACCGAATGCAGCGTCCAATAGAAATCGTCGCGCTTGCGCAGGCCGGCCGCTTCCACCGCCTCGATGGCGCGCAGCACCTGGCCCGGGCCGACCCGCAGACCCGCCGTGCGCAGCGTCCGCGCAAAGTGAACGATGTTGGTTGCGAGGCGGCCGCCGCGATCGGCGGGCTCGGGCGACTCGGAGGGCACGGGAGCGTTCATGGTCTTCCGGACCACGAACCATCTTCTCCTCCCCACGCCTTCCGTGGGGAGGTGTTCGCGTAATCGCGGACGGAGGGGTCATGAGCCACCAGTCTCGAGCTCATGACCCCTCCGTCGGCGAAGACGCCGACACCTAGTAAGAAACTGGCGGCTTGCCGCCAGTTTCTTGGCTTGGTGGGTCGGCTCTCGGGCCGGTGGGGAACTCCTATGAAAATGCGCTGGGAGCGCGCCACTGGTGGCGGAGTAAACTCCGCCAAAGTGGCGCTCATGGGATGTGGAATCACAAGAAGAGCGCCACTGGAGTGGCGCGCTCCCAGCCATGAGCTTCCCTCTCGCAGCGCCACCATTTTCTCAGCATCGTGGTGCGCGCCGGCGTGCTGGGGGTCTCCCCAGCAAAGCTGGGGAGGGGAATGAGGCGGCCCAGAGGAAGAAAGTCCCGACACCGCCTGTCACCCCAGCGGCTCGGCGGCGATGTCGGATTTCACCTTGCGCAGGATCTCGGCCGCCTCGGTGCCCTGCAGGCGCTGGATGTCGTCCTGGTACTTCAGCAGGATACCCAGCGTGTCGTTGATGGTGCGCGGGTCGAGGTCGAGCTTGTTCAGCTCCGTCAGCGCCGTCGCCCAATCGATCGATTCCGCGACGCCTGGCGACTTGAACAGGTCGAGCTTGCGCAGCTCCTGGACGAAGCCCACCACCTGGCGCGACAGGCGCGTGCCCGCGCCGGGCGCCTTGACCTCGAGGATCTGCAGCTCGCGTTTGAGATCCGGGTAGTCGACCCAGTGGTAGAAACAACGCCGCTTCAGCGCGTCGTGGATTTCCCGTGTCCGGTTCGACGTGATGATGACGATCGGCGTCTGCGCGGCCTTGACCGTGCCGAGCTCGGGGATGGTGACCTGGAAGTCGGAAAGCAGCTCGAGCAGGTAGGCCTCGAACGGCTCGTCCGTGCGGTCGAGCTCGTCGATCAGCAGGATCGGCGCGCCTTCGGTGTGCGGCTGCAGCGCCTCGAGCAACGGACGGCGGATCAGGAACCGCTCGTCGAAGATGTCGGCGGCGAGCTGGCCGCGGTCATGCACACCCTGCGCCTCGGCCAGGCGGATCTCGATCATCTGGCGAGCGTAGTTCCACTCGTAGACTGCGGAGGCGACGTCCAGGCCCTCGTAGCACTGCAGCCGGATCAGCGGCCGGCCGAGCGTCTCGGCCAGGACCTTGGCGATCTCGGTCTTGCCGACGCCTGCCTCGCCTTCGCAGAACAGCGGTCGGCCAAGCTTGAGGGCGAGATAGAGCACGGTCGCGAGGCTGCGGTCGGCAATGTAGTTGCCGCCCTTCAGGAGATCGAGGGTGGCGTCGATGGATGCCGGCGTGGCGGAGGACATGAAACTCCCGGGAATGCAGGCGGCGCCCTTGGGCGCCGAGGCTGAGTGTAGCCGATGGGACGGCGTGTCGATATGGTAGGAATCGACAGTGAATTCAAGGATTTGGGAGGCAGCCATGGGGGCCGAGTTGTTCGAGGGGCGGACCGCCATCGTGACCGGCGGCGCACGCGGGATAGGCCTTGCCTGCGCCGCCCGGATCACCGCGGGTGGCGGCCGCGTCGCCCTGTGGGACCGCGACATGACGCGCGCCCGCCAGGCGGCCGCCTCGCTGGCCGGCGCGATCGCCGTCGAGGTCGACGTCACCGACGAGGGATCGATCAACGCTGCGCTGGGCGAGACGGAAGCACGGATCGCCCCGCCCGATATCCTGGTGGCGAGTGCCGGCATTACCGGTCCCAACACCACGGTCGTCGCCTACCCGGTCGATGCCTGGAAGCAGGTGATCGACATCAACCTCACCGGCGTCTTCCTGTGCAACCGCGCGGTGGCGGGCGGCATGGCGGCGCGCGGGCGCGGCCGCATCGTCAACATCGCCTCGGTCGCCGGCAAGGAGGGCAACCCGAACGCGTCCGCCTACTCGGCGTCGAAGGCCGGGGTGATCGGCCTCACGAAGTCGCTCGGCAAGGAGCTTGCCGCTACCGGCGTGCTGGTGAATTGCGTGGCGCCTGCCGTGGTCAGGACCGAGCTGTTCAGCCAGATGACCGAGCAGCACATCCAGTACATGCTCTCCAAGATCCCGATGAATCGGTTCGGCGAGGTGAACGAGGTTGCCGAGATGGTCGCCTGGCTCGCCTCCGACCTCTGCACCTTCTCCACCGGCGCCACCTTCGACCTGTCAGGAGGACGGGCGACGTATTGAGGGCTCTTCGCCAGGAGCGCGCCATTGGTAGCGGAGCTTGCCCCGCCAGCGCGGCGCACTCCTCGTTGATTGGAGATCCCGCGAGCGCCGCTGGAGTGACGTGCTCATAGGCGCTAACCTGCAAAGGGACCTCACCCTGAGGAGCGGCCGAGAGGGCCGCGTCTCGAAGGGTCGGCAACAAATCGATGGCTGCGACACCACCTTTCCAGCGATCTCGTGTGTCGCCCATCCTTCGAGACGGTCGCTACGCGACCTCCTCAGGATGAGGACTTTGTCGGACCGGCCAAAGTTAGGTCGGCGCCTATGAGTGGAGCGCTCCCAGAAGCGAAGATTGCGCCCGCAGAACACACCAGCTCAACTTCGAGGACACCCCACCCCATGAACCTTCATGATCTCACACTCGTCGAGCTCGGCGCCGGGCTCGCCGCCAAGCGGTTCTCCTCGCGCGAGATCGTCGACAGCCTTCTGGCGCGCATCGAGAAGGCCGATGGCAAGCTGCATGCCTTCACCGAAGTCTATGCCGGCGAGGCGCGCGCGCTCGCCGATGCGGCCGACACCGCCCGCGGCTCGGGCTTTCCGCTCGGGCCCCTGCACGGGCTGCCGGTCGCCTACAAGGATCTGTGCGACATCGCCGGCCGGGTCGGCACCGGCGGCTCGAAGATGCTCGAGCGGCGCGTGGCGACCGAGACCTCGAACACCGTCGAGCGACTCACCGCCGCGGGCATGGTCCCGCTCGGCAAGTTGCACATGGTCGAGTTCGCGTTCGGCGGCTGGGGCACCAACCCGCTCATGGGGGCGCCGTGGAATCCGTGGGATCTCGCCACGCATCGTGTCCCCGGCGGCTCGTCGAGCGGTACCGGCGTGGCCGTCGCCGCGCGGCTGGCGCCGGCCGGGATCGGCAGCGACACCGGCGGCTCGGTGCGCATCCCGTCCGCCTTCAACGGTCTGGTCGGCCTCAAGGTCACGTTCGGCCGGATCGGGCTGCACGGCACCATCCTGCTGAGCTGGACGTTCGATTCGATCGGGCCGATGGCGCGCTCGGTCGAGGATTGCGCCCTGATGCTGAATGCGCTCGCCGCCCCCGATGCGCGCGACCCCACGACGCTCGGCCAGCCGCTCGAGGATTTTTCCCTGGCCACCCGGCCGGGCTCGATCGAAGGCATGCGCGTGGCCATGCCCGACACGGACCAGCTCCCGAGCTTCATGCACAAGGACGTGATCAAGGCCTGGCAGGCGGCCGGCCTCACCTTCGAGAGCCTGGGCGCCGTGGTCGAGGCGGTACGCGTGCCCGACTGGTTCTTCGACCTGTCGCGCCCGGCCGGCACCCTGATCGCCTCCGAGGCCTATTCGCTGCATCGGGACTATATCGAGGACCCAGGCAAGCCGATCGGCCCGGCCGTCCGCAGCCGCGCGCTGGCTGCCAAGGGGTTGCCGACGGCCGCCTACAGCGAGGAATTGCGGGCCGTCGCCACTCGCCGGCGGGCCTTCGCGGGCTGGATCGCCCCCTATGACGCGTTGCTGCTGCCGACGGTCGCCGTCCCGGCGATTCCGCTGGCGGAGGTGGACGAATCCTCGCCGATCCCAGGCTACCTCACGCGGCCTGGCAACTACCTCGGCCTGTGCGGGCTCGCCATGCCGGCCGGCCACTCCAACGGATTGCCGCTCGGCATCCAGATCGTCGGCAAGCCATTCGCCGAAGGCACCGTCCTGCGCCTCGGCAAGGCGTTCCAGGACGCCACTGACCATCACCGACGCGCGCCGGACCTATCGCCCCTGGGATTGTAGCTTCACAAACCGGCAGCCACACCCGTGCCCGGCATTGGCGACGCGCCACGCCGACCCGGGGCCGACGAGACTCTGCCCGGCCCTGGCACTGCGTGCTGACAGGATGAACGTCATGTCGTTTGGAAAGCTCGAGCTCTACATGGACTACAAGAGTCCCTATGCCTACCTGGCCAAGGACCTCGCCCATCAGCTGGAGCGCGACACCGGGACCGAGATCGACTGGCTGCCCTACGTGCTCGACATCCCTGCCTACCTGGGCAGCGCGAGGGTCGACTCCGCAGGTCACGTGCTGGAGCAGGATCGCAATGCCCACCAGTGGCGTCGGGTCAGGTACAGCTACATGGATGTACGCCGGGAGGCCAGCCGGCTCGGGCTGACGATCCGGGGCACGCAGAAGATCTGGGACTCCTCGCTTGCCGGCATCGGGTTGCTCTATGCCAAGCGTAGTGGCGTGTTCCGCGCCTACAACGACGAGGTGTTCGAACGGTTCTGGAAGCGCGATCTGGACATCGAGAATCCCGAGGCGCTGAAAGACATTCTCGGCCGTGCGGGAGCCGATGCCGACGGGTTCGACGCCTTTCGAACGGGCGAGGGAGAACGCGAGCTGAGAGCGGTCCAGGAGCGCGCCGAGGCGAAAGGCGTGTTCGGCGTGCCGAGCTTCCTCTTTCCCGACGGCGATCTCTATTGGGGACGCGAGCACCTGCCGCGAATTCTCGAGCGGCTGTCGAAGTAGCCCACGGCGTGCGACACAGCGCGGGCGCTGCAGCGCCGGACGCAGCTCCTACTGCTGGCGCTGCGGCATGCCCTGCGGGACGACGGTCTCGATGATCGAGGAATCGAGCGCCTCGAACGCGTGATAGCCGATCGTGTCGTAGAGCTCGGCGCGGGTCTGCATGCGGTCGAGCATGTTCTGGGTGCCGCCATCGCGCCGGATCGCGGCATAGAGGTCGTGCTGGGCCTTGTTGGCGACCCGGAGCGAGGAGACCGGCCAGATCACCATGCTGTAGCCCATGGCCTCGAACTCGCTCGCGGTGAAGAACGGCGTGCGGCCGAACTCGGTCATGTTGGCGAGCAGCGGCACGCCCGGCATGGCGCGGGCGAAGGCGCGGAACATCTCGGCGTCGTGCAAGGCCTCGGGGAAAATCGCGTCGGCGCCGGCGGCGAGGTACTGGCGCGCTCGTGCCACGGCCCCGTCGAGGCCTTCGCTCGCCGCCGCATCGGTGCGGGCGATGACGAACAGATGCCGCCGGGCCTTTGCCGCCGCTGCCACCTTGACCGCCATCTCGTGCGGCGAGGCGAGCTTCTTGTCGTTCAGATGGCCACACTTCTTGGGCAGGATCTGATCCTCGATGTGAACCGCGGCGGCGCCGGCTTCCTCGAAGGTGCGCACCATGTGCATCACGTTCAGTGCCTCGCCGTAGCCGGTGTCCCCGTCGACCAGCAGCGGCAGGCCGCTGGCCCGGCTGATCTGGCGGACGAAGAACGAGACGTCCTCGACCGTGATCACGCCGAGGTCGGGCAGCCCCATGGAGGCCGACATCGCCGCCCCCGACAGGTAGAGCGCCTCGAAGCCCGCCGCGCGCGCCTGCAGCGCTGCCACGCCGTTGTGCACGCCGGGCAATTGCAGGATGCCGGGCCGCGCCAGCATCTCGCGGAAGCGCTGTCCGGCAGGAGCGTTCGGCAGGTCGGCGGCAACGAGATAGGGCATCCTCTCCTCCTCCATCAGATCTTGCGAGACTGCCATCCAACCATGAGCCCGGCACCCACGATGAGGCCCGAGCCCAGCCAGACGTAGAGGTCGGGCACCTCCGAGAACAGCAGGTAGCCCACGATCACCGACCCGATCATCTGGGTGTAGTTGAACGGCGCCAGGAAATTGGCCGAGGCATAGGTCATCGCCTGGGCGATGCAGTAGTGGCCGAGCCCACCGAGGACGCCCAGCGAGCAGAGCAATGCCCAGTCGCCCCAGCTCGCCGGCGTCTTCCAGACGAACGGCACGACGAACGACATCAGCACCGTCCCGAGGAGCACGCTGTAGAAGATCGACGTCGCCGGATGGTCGGTCCCGGCGACCCGTCGGATGATGATCTGGTACATGGCATAGCAGAGCGCGCTGCCGACCAGCAGGACGGAGGCCCACTGGAAGACCGCGCTGCCGGGCCGGATCACCACCAGCACGCCGGCGAAACCCAGCAGCACTGCGCCGAGCCGGACCGGCGTGATGCGTTCGCCGAGCAGCGGCCATGCCAGCAACACGACGGCGAGCGGCGCCACGAAGCTGACGGCGATCGCCTCGGCGACCGGGATGTCCTTGACGGCAAAGAAGAAGCAGAGCGTCGACACCAGCATCATGACCGAGCTCGCCACCTGCAGGCCGATGCGCCGCGTGCGGAACAGCCCGAGGCCCAGCCGCGGCACGAACACCAGCGGCACCAGCACGAGATGCATGGAAATGCGGAACCACACGATCTGCGCCGGATCGTAGGTCGCGGCCAGCAGCTTCACGAAGCCGTTCATGATCGGGAACAAGGCACAGGCCGCGCACATCAGCAGGAGGCCGACGACCGGACGCGACACCCGGGCAGGTGCCTGGGAAACCGCCATCGCCGCTCAGCGCAGGAAGCGTTCGAGGGAACCCAGCAGCAGGGTGCCGGCGGTGGCGATCACGATCAGCGAGGCGGCAATCGCGGTGTAGCGGCCGATCTCGCGCGCGCTGCCGTCGCCGATGATCAGCCGATGCGCCAGCATGGAGGCCATGCCGATCCCCGCCAGGGTGATCGCCATGCCGAGCGCGATTGCCAGCACGCCGATCACGCCCGCCCAGATGACGCCCAGCGCGACCGAGAGCAGGACGACCACGAGGGCTCCGGCGCAAGGCGCGATGCCGGCCGCGGTCAGCAGCAGCCACCCGGCGATCGTGCGCTGACGCTGATCGCCATGGTGATGATGATTGTCGTGATCGTGATCGTGAGCATGGTCATGGTGATCATGGTCGCCATGGCCATGCTCGTGCAGGCGGCCGGTGATGCCTGCCCACAGGCGCCAGAAGCCGATCGCCAGGATCAACGTGTAGGAGGCGATCTCGACGTTGCGCACCTCGCGCAGCGCCCCGAACAGGCCGACCACGGAAAAGACCTTCAGCGCCGCCGCGAGCAGCAAGGCGGCGAGCGTATGGGTGAACGCGATCCAGGCGCCGGCGAAGACGCCCTCGATCCAGGCGCGTGGCCGGCTGCTGTCGAGGAAGTAGGCGACGACCACGGCCTTGCCGTGGCCCGGCCCGAGCGTGTGCACCACGCCATAGCCGAAGCAGACGACGGCCAGGGTCCACAACGCCGCCGACCCCGAGCCCGACTGGACATCGCGCAGGGCCGACGACAGCACCTGTTGGATGCGGCGCTGATAGTCGGCCGAGAAGCGGGCCAGATCGGCGACGCTGTCGCTGAAGATCAGCGCGCCTACCAGGGCGACAACCAGCAGAACGCCGACCCACAGGAACGGCGAGCGCAGTGCGGTCGATTTCACGGTTGTCGACCTCATGGCAATTGACAGGTCACTCTATCGGCAAAGACCGGGTAGCCGCGAATGAACTCGGCCTTGTGGGTCGGATGCTTGGCCAGGGTGCAGCCCGCCGGCAGCGCAGTCCTGTCGACCTCGATCCGCATGAAATCGTCGGGATCGTAGGTGGTGACCGATACCGTCCTCGATGGCTCGGGCAGAGCGAACTTCAGGATGTAGACGAGATTGCGCGGTCCCCGCTTTTGCGGCAGCGCCGGCTGGTTCGCCTGCTTGTTGGGTGGCATTGCCATGCCGCTGTCCCCGGCCGAGCGGTCCCAGTCGGGCAAGGTGAAGCTCGCCGGGTCGTCGATGCGGGCGGAGAATTGCGGCAGCTTGGCCGGGCGGAAGTCCTTGCCCCCGGTGCTGATCCACGTGAGGTAGCCGACCTTGGCCAGCTCGGGCAGCATCTCGCCGCCCAGCACCTTGACCTCCCGGGCCGAGAACTTGCCGTCCTTGTCCTCGTCGATCAGCGGGATCTCGATCTCGCTGGAGAATGGGTCGAAGCGCCACTCGATCTCGACGTGGGTGTACTTGCCGTCCTTGGCGACGACGCGAACCTGCTGCTGCAGCCACAGATGCGGATGGGCCTGGGCGACGCCGCCGGCCAGCCAGCCGATGAGGAGGCTCGCCAGCGCGAGGGTGAGCCTCATGCTCGTAGGCATCCGCCTTGGCCGAAAGCCCAGTAGAACCCTCATCCTGGGGAGCGTCCGCGTCGCGCGGGGTATCCCCCGCGCTTTGGCGCGTCTCGAAGGATGGGCTGCGGAGGAAATCGTGGAACAAGCCTGTTCGCGACACCGGTGCTGTGACCCACCCTTCGAGACGCTGCCCTCCGGGCCGCTCCTCAGGGTGAGGTTTCTCTGTAAGCTAGCGCCCATGAGGTTCATGCCGCCGATAGCGGCCTCGGCCGCCCGTCGTCGTCGATGGCGACGAACACGAAGGTGCCGTGCGTGACCTGGATGTCGGTTTCCTCGTGGCGACGCTGGACCATGGTCTCCAGGTCGATGGTGATCGAGGTTCGGCCCACCTTCTTCACCTCGCCGTAGATCGACACCATGTCGCCGACCTTGATCGGCTGGACGAAGGTCATGGCGGCGATCGCCACCGTGGCCACCCTGCCCTTGGCGACCCGGGCAGCCAGCACGCCGCCCGCGACGTCCATCTGCGACAGCACCCAGCCGCCGAAAATGTCGCCATTGCCGTTCATGTCGGCGGGCTGCGGCACCGTCCTGACGATCGGGTCGCGGCTCCTCTCGGCCATCAAAACTTCCCCGGATTTGGTTGATTCCCCGAGATTTTCCTACCATATCCATCTCTGACCGGCCATCAAGCGATCCCCTCGCGCGGCCGCGGAAAGACAAGAAGCAGCGATGGCGAAAGAAGGCGATCTGTTCGATCGGGCGGCCAGCAAGCGCTCGACGGGCAAGGACAACTCCTATACGGCGCGCGACATCGAGGTCCTGGAAGGCTTGGAACCCGTCCGCAAGCGCCCCGGCATGTATATCGGTGGCACCGACGAGCGGGCCATGCATCATCTCGTCGCCGAGGTGCTCGATAACGCCATGGACGAGGCGGTGGCCGGCCATGCCGACACGATCCATGTAGAGTTGCTCGAGGGCAACCGGGTGCTGGTGCGCGACAACGGCCGCGGCATCCCGATCGACCCGCACCCGAAGTTCAAGTCCAAGTCGGCGCTCGAGGTCATTCTCACGACGCTGCATTCCGGCGGCAAGTTCAACAACAAGCTCTACGCCACGTCGGGCGGCCTGCACGGCGTCGGCGTGTCGGTGGTCAATGCGCTGTCTGACGAATTGGTGGTCGAGGTGGCGCGCGACCGGCAGGCGTGGGTGCAGACCTACTCGCGCGGCAAGCCAGCGAGCAAGCTGAAGTCGGCCGGCGCTGCGCCCAACCGTCGCGGCACGACGGTGACGTTCCATCCCGATCCGGAGATCTTCGGCAAGCAGATGTTCATGGCCGAGCGGCTCTATCGCATGTCACGCTCGAAGGCCTACCTGTTTCGCGGCGTCGAGATTCGCTGGCGCTGCGACAAGGCTTTGCTGCCCAAGGGCGGCGGCGTGCCGGAGGAAGAATCGTTCCACTTCCCCGGCGGCCTCGAGGACTACCTGATGTCGGAGGTCGGCGAGCGGCCGACGGTGGTGCCGCAGCCGTTCGCCGGCGAGGCCAGGAGCGAGACCAACGGCACGGCCGGCGGCCGGGTCGAGTGGGCGGTGTGGTGGCCGGTCGACGAGGAAGGCTTCATCCGCTCCTACTGCAACACGGTGCCGACGGCCGAAGGCGGCACGCACGAATCCGGCTTCCGCAGCGCCCTGGTGCGCGGCCTCAAGCGCTACGCCGAGCTGACCGGTAACCGCAAGGGCGCGATCGTCACCGCCGACGACGTGCTCGACGGCGCCGCCGGCCTGGTCTCGGTGTTCATCGAGCAGCCGCAGTTCCAGGGCCAGACCAAGGAGAGACTGGTCAGCGTCGAGGCGACCAAGTTGGTCGAGACCATCGTCGGCGATAATTTCGAGCACTGGCTCACCGGCGACAAGGAAGCCGGCAACGTGCTGCTCGAGCACGTCGTCGCCAAGGCCGAGGAGCGCCTGCGCCGCAAGCAGGATCGCGAGCAGCAGCGCAAGACGGCGACGCGCAAGCTCCGCCTGCCCGGCAAGCTCGCCGACTGCAGCAACACCGCGGCCGAGGGGACGGAGATCTTCCTCGTCGAGGGCGATTCGGCTGGCGGCTCGGCCAAGGCTGCGCGCAACCGCGAGACCCAGGCCATCCTGCCGCTGCGCGGCAAGATCCTCAACGTGGCCAGCGCCAGCGCCGAGCGCCTGCGCGAGAACCAGGAGATCCAGGATCTCATCCAGGCGCTCGGCTGCGGCACCGGCGCCCACTACAACGACGAGCGCCTGCGCTACGAGCGCGTCATCATCATGACCGATGCCGACGTCGACGGCGCGCACATCGCCTCGCTGCTGATGACGTTCTTCTACCGCGAGATGCCGAAGCTGATCGAGAACGGCCACCTGTTCCTCGCCCAGCCGCCGCTGTTCCGCCTGAGCCGCGGCGGCCGCATCGAGTATGCCCGCGACGAGGCGCACAGGGACGAGCTGATCCGCGATGTGTTCGGCGGCGCCAAGGTCGAGATGACCCGCTTCAAGGGACTGGGCGAGATGCAGTCCGTGCATCTGCGCGAGACCACCATGGACGTGACGCGTCGAATCCTGCTGAAGGTCGACGTCCCGACTGCCTCCGATGTCGAAGCGCGGACCGACGCAATGAAGACGCGATCGCTGGTCGAGGACCTGATGGGGCGCAAGCCGGAGAAGCGCTACGCCTTCATCCAGGAGAACGCCAAGTTCGCGCGCGATCTCGACGTCTGAGGCTTTTTTACGTCTGATCCGACAGAACGCACGCAATATTGAGACGTGAACTGACGGTCGTCCCGGCCTATTATCGCGGGCGACTACGAGAGAGGTCGTCCCCCATGCGTCTCAGGAACAAGCTTGCCGCGATTCTGCTCGGCTTGGCGGCAATCCCCGCAGCGGCCGCTGCTGCCGTCATCGGCGGCGTGTACTATGCACCGCAGTACGACTATCGGGAGTTCTTCGCGGCAACGGACGGCCGCAACTTCCAGGTTACCCTCGCCGGCACGGCTTTTCCCGGCGTAGAACCCAGCACGGTGGCGCGCGACCTGTTGCCCATGATGCAGGCTGCCAAGCCTCGGCCGGCCCTCACTTTCACCTATGACGCGCCGGTCGAGCGGCCCCGACCGGACTACCGGCTGGTGCTCGTCTTCGACCCCGCGCTCGACCTGAACGCCGACACGGTCTGCAGGGGCGAGACCCGCTTCCGGCCGGGAAGCCCGGGCGTCTTCTATCTCTTTGCCGTTTACTGCCGGAACGACATGTCGATGTCCCAGACCACGGCGTGGACCCCGGCCACCGGCCCGAACGACCCGCGGATCGCGGCGCTGTTCCGCGAGCTGTTCATGGTCGTATTCAGCGATTCCCCGGCGCTGCGGCCGCAGCAGGGCAAGGATCGGCGCTGAGCGACGAACGCTCCACAGGCGAGCTCTGGTAACCAGACGGCATGGCCGTCTGGTACACCCTCGCCAACCTCTACCTGTCCCGAATTGATCCAGAGAGCGCGCACGCCCTCGCCCTGAAGGCGTTGGCAAGAGGATGGCTTCCGGCCGACCGCAGGCCCGATCCGCCATCGCTCGAAACCCACGTCTGGGGACGAACGCTACCCAATCCGATCGGCTTGGCCGCTGGCTTCGACAAGAACGGCGAGATTCCCGATGCCCTGCTCGGCCTGGGCTTCGGGCTGGTCGAGATCGGCACCGTCACGCCTCGGCCCCAACATGGCAACGATCGACCGCGCCTCTTCCGCCTTCCCGCGGATCGCGGCGTCGTCAACCGCATGGGGTTTCCAGGCCACGGGCTCAGCGCAATGCGCGACCGCCTGATGCGCCGCCGTCGCAATGGGCTAGTCGGCATCAATGTCGGCGCCAACAAGGACAGCCCGGATCGCGTGCAGGACTACGTCGCCTGTGCCGCGGTCCTGGTGCCCCATGCCGACTACCTGGTGTGCAACGTTTCCTCGCCCAACACGCCGGGCCTGCGCGACCTGCAGGGCCGCGTGGCCCTCGCCGACCTCCTGAAGCGAGTCCGCGACATCATAGGCGTCAAAGCCCCGCCTCTTCTGGTCAAGATCTCCCCCGACGCCGCGGACGAGGACCTCGACGACATCGTGACCGTATGCCGCGATCAGCGCATCGACGGCATCATCGTCGGCAACACGACGCTGTCGCGGCCGGCTTCGCTGCGCAGTGCCTATCGCAGCGAAGCCGGCGGGCTCTCCGGGGCGCCTCTCATGGCGCTGTCCACCGACGTGCTGCGTCGCACAGCTCGCCGGGTCGAGGGCCAGTTTCCCCTGGTCGGCTGCGGCGGCGTGGGCTCGGGCGCCGACGCCTACGCCAAGATCCGAGCGGGTGCGACCCTGGTGCAGCTCTACTCCGCCCTGGTGTTCGGAGGCCCGACGCTCGTTCGCAGCATCAAGAAGGAGCTTGCCGCGCTGCTCGCCCGCGACGGCTTCACCACGGTCAATGACGCGGTGGGCACGGATTTGTAGGCTCATACCTTCCTGGCCCAGAAATCATCGATGCCGAGGTGCGAGCGCCAGCCCGCTGTGGCTGCCGCCTTTTCCGGCTCCAAGGGAATGCCCGAGCCGTCGGCGACGCGGGTTATCGCGTCGAAGCCGGCGATGACGGCGGCCGCGTCCACCATGGCCGCCTCGCCGAGGCAGTCGACGACGGCATCGCGCGCCCGATCGAGCTCCGGCGCGCCTTCGATCACCGCATCGGCAAAGGCGAGCAGCACCGTCTCGGCGGTAACGCCGCTCGCAACGCGCTCGGCACCGTCACCCTGAAAGATTCCGGCGAGCTCGTAGTCCTTGCCGCCATGCCTGCCGCTCGCACGGAGCAGGGCCAGATGGCTGGTGGTTCAATAAACGCACTGGTTGAGGACAGCGACCCGGGCGGCCAGCATCTCGATCTGGGCATGCTCGACGGCACGGTACTCGCGAGCGAAGTCGCGCATCGCGGCCTGCGGCAAGTACATGGTCTCGAACAGGTCCCAGAACTGCATCATCGCCCGGGGTACCAGGCTGAGCGCGCGATGGACATTGCCGCCAATGCGCCCAGCCGAGGCGTAGAGCGGCGGGTCCTCGGCGCCGACATCCTCCGGCGCGAGCATGGGCATCCAGCCAAGCCCGGGCTTGGCCCCCCTCGGCCGGCGTCGCGTCGGCGTGCCGGACCGCGCGCCAGGCAGGGGACGTGGCGCAGACCCGCGGCCGCGATCGAACGTATCGACCGCCGTCGCGATCGCCACGACCGACAGCAGCTCGACATAGGCTTCCTCGCTCAAGCCGCTCTCGACGACGTCGCGGAACCAGGCCTCGGAGAGCCGGCCAGGATCGGAGACGATGCGATGGACCGCCTCCAGGGCAGGCGGCGGCAGGTCGGTCAGGGACGCATGCTGGCCGTCGAGCATGCGCGGCAGCAGGGCCGCCTTGCGCGCGCGGCAGAGCGCGCAGGCTCGGGCCGCACGTGCCTCGAGGGCGATGGCCGTGCGCTCGCTGCCGGTCCACCATTCGCCCGTCGCGCCCAACCCTTGCCAAGCCACGGTGAGCTCGTTGTGCAATTCTTGTCGCATCGTGAAAATCAATCTAGCAGACGCCGGAACACCGACGCCATAGACTGGCCGCGGAGGAACCGTGCCGCTCTGGATACCGATAACCGTCTTCGCTGCGCTCTGTCAGAACATCCGCACGACGATGCAGCAGAAGATTCGCGGGGTGCTGAGCGTCGACGGGGCGAACTTCGTCCGCTACCTCTACGGGGCGCCGCTGGCGCTGGCGGGACTGGCCTTCCTGGTCCTGTTCACCGGCCGGCAGGTGCCCGCCCTGTCGGCGTCGTTCCTGCTGCTCGTGACGATCGCCGGGGTCGCCCAGATCGTGGCGACGTCGCTCATGATCCACGCCTTCTCACTGCGCAACTTCGCGGTCGGCACCGTCTACTCGAAGACCGAGACGGTGTTCGTGGCCCTGTTCGCCACCTACATCGCCCACGAGCCGCTGAAGCTCGGCGCCTGGACCGGCATCCTGATCTGCCTGGGCGGCGTGGCCATCCTGAGCGTGCGCGGCTCGTTCGCCAACATCCGCTCCGTTCTCGCCGATCTCACCCACAAGGGGGCGCTCTACGGCATCCTGTCGGGCGCCATCTTCGCCATCGCCGCCGGCACCATCCGCGAGGCCTCCAAGCTCCTGCCCGACGGCGATTTCATGATCCGCGGCATCACCGTGCTCGCCTGCATGAACACCATCCAGGTCGTGCTGATGGCGGCCTATCTGGCGCGCCGCGACCGGCCCCAGCTCGGCAAGGTCTGGGTCAACTGGCGCTCCTCGGTATGGGTCGGCATCTTCAGCGTGCTCGGCTCGGCCGGCTGGGCACTCGCCATGACGCTCGAGAATGCCGCCCTGGTACGCGCCGTCGGCCAGATCGAGCTGGTCTTCACCTTCATCGCCTCGCGCCTCGTGCTCAAGGAGCGGCCGTCCGCCGGAGAGTGGATCGGCAGCATCCTCGTCGTGGGTGGCGTCGTCCTCATCCTGATTTTCCGGTGACCCCAATGAGCGAAACCAGTCCGCGCCCCCTGCACGGCGTCCGCGTCCTCGATTTCTCGACCACCATCGCCGGCCCCCATTGCAGCCGCCTGCTGGCCGACATGGGCGCAGAGGTCATCAAGATCGAGGCCCCCGAGGGCGAGCTGATGAGAAGCCGTCCCGTGCAGCGCAACGGCGCCGGCACGATGTTCGGCCAGCTCAATGCCGGCAAGCGCTCGCTCGTGCTCGACCTCAAGCGGCCGGAGGCCGTCGCCGCGGTCAAGAAGCTGGCGGCCGGCGTCGACATCGTGGTGGAGAACTACCGGCCCGGCGTGATGAAGCGGCTCGGGCTCGACTATCCCGAGCTGGCGAAGATCAATCCCAGGCTCGTCTACTGCGCCATCTCGGGCTACGGCCAGACCGGGCCAGGCGCCGGAAGGCCGGCCTACGCGCCGGTGATCCACGCCTCGACCGGCTTCGATCGCGCCCACCTGTTCTACCAGCAGGGCCGCGAGCGGCCGGACAATTGCGGCATCTTCGTCGCCGACTATGCGAGCGGCGCCTATGCGCTGGGCGGCATCCTGGCAGCGCTTCATCAGTGTCACGTCACCGGCAAGGGCCAGATGGTCGACGTCTCGATGTTCGAGTCGCTGGTCGGCATGCTGCTGGGCGAGGTCAATCGCGCCCAGTTCGATTTCGAGATGCCGTCGCGGCCGATGTACGGCCCGGTCGAGGCCAAGGACGGCTACGTCATGCTGGCGACGGCGAGCGAGCGCACTTTCCAGGACATGGCGACGGCGGCCGGCCGGCGCGACTGGCTCACCGATCCGCGCTTCGAGAAGTACGCCGACCGGCGCATGAACTGGGACCAGTTCGTCGACGAGTTCGAGGCGTGGTCCAGGACGCTGACGGTCGAGGAATGCGTGGCGGCGCTCGACAAGCATGGCGTGCCGTGCTCGCCCTACTACACCGTCACGGAAGCCCTGCAGGACCCGCAGGTCGCCCATCGCGGCACGCTCTGCACCATCGAGGACAGCGCCGGTTCCTACAAGTCGCCGGCCCCGCCGTTCCGCTTCTCCGGGTCGGCGCTGCAGAGCGGCCCCAAGGTGTCGAGCCTGGGCGAGCACACGCGCGAGATCCTGGAGGAAGCCGGCCTGTCGGCGGCCGAGATCGAGGTGCTCGTCAAATGATCGATCCGCGCACGCCCATCCTGGTCGGTTGCGGCCAGATCACCGACACCGTCAGCGAGCCTTCGAGTACCCGGTCGAACGTCGCCTTCGCCGCCGAGGCCGCCCGGCTCGCCCTCGCCGACCCCGGCGCGTCGATTGGAGCCGATGCTCTGGGCCGCAAGATCGATGCCGTCGCGGTCCTCGAGTTCTTTCCCGACATCAGCCCGCGCTTCGCCTCGCCGTTCGGCCGCTGCAGCAACCCGCCCAAGGCGGTCGCCAACCGCCTGAGCGCGGCGCCGCGCCAGCTCATCTACACCCACCAGGGCGGCAACACGCCCCAGTACATGGTCAACCGCTTCGCCGAGGAGATCGCGAGCGGCGCGACCGAGCTGGCGCTGATCTGCGGGGCCGAGCTGCTGCGCTCGACCCAGAATGCCCGCAAGGCCGGGCTCGAGATCGATCACAACGAGGACCCCGGCGGCGAGCCGACGCGAGTCGGCGACAAGCGGCTGGGCTACTCCGACGAGGAAGGGCGCCACGACCTGCGGGCGGCGATCCATTTCTACCCGCTGCTGGAGAATGCCATCCGCGGCGGGCTCGGGCGCGATGTCGCGAGCCACATGACGGCCATGGGGCATCTGTTCGAGCGTCTCGCCGCGGTCGCCCGCGACAATCCGCTGGCGACCCGGCGCGAGGGCTACCGTGCCGAGAGGCTGGCCACGATCTCCGACGACAATCGCTGGATCTGCTTCCCCTATCCGCGGCTGATGAACGCGAACGCGATCATCGACCAGGCCGCGGCCGTGCTCGTGACCTCGGTCGGGAAGGCGCGCGAATGGGGTATCCCGCCGGAGCGCTGGGTGTTCCTGCACGGCTGCGCCGACGGCACCGACACCTGGGTGGTCTCCGAGCGGCCGCGGCTCGACGCCTCGCCGGCGATCCGCGGCTGCGTCCGCACCGCCCTCGACATGGCCGGCAAGCCGGTCGCCGACGTGGCCGCTTTCGACCTCTACAGCTGCTTCCCGTCGGCGGTCGAGGTGGCGATGAAGGAGATCGGCCTCGCCGAGGACGACCCGCGCCCGGTCAGCGTCACCGGTGGCCTGCCCTTCTTCGGCGGCCCGGGAAACAATTACGTCACCCATTCGATCGCCGAGATGATGAACGTGGTGCGCCGGACGCCGGGCTCGTTCGGCCTGGTGACGGCCAACGGCAATTATCTCACCAAGCACTCCGCCGGCCTCTACTCGACCGCGCCGGTGCACGGCCCGTGGCGGCGCGAGGACCCGAAGAAGCTCCAGGCCGAGCTCGATGCCGGCCCGAAGGAGCGTGTCGACGCCCTGCCGACCGGGACCGGCACGATCGAGACCTACTGCGTCCCCTACGGCAAGGCTGCGCCCGAACGGGCTTACGTCCTGGGCCGGCTCGACGCGACAGGCGACCGCTTCGTGGCCATGTCCCAGGGCGACCCGGCACTGCTGTCCAACATGCTGACAAGGGAGCAACTGGGACGCCGCGTAACCGTCGAGCAGGCGGACGGCCGCAACGTCTTCCGGCCCCTCGGCTGAGAGCCTGTGACTTTTTCGGTAGTCGTTTTTTGGCGATTGATGAGGTCGCTACCGCGAACTTTTCTGTCGTCCTGAGCAGAGCGAAGGACCTCATCGCCGTGTGGTACCAGTGTACTCTGGAACTTCTGGCGATGAGATCCTTCGCTGCACTCAGGATGACAGGAGGGGGGCGACAGAGTTCGATAAAGTCACGCGCTCTGAGCTCGGCACGCCGGAAGCGCATCTCATCCTCTTCCCCAGCGAAGCTTAGCGAAGCTGGGGAGGAGAATGAGAAGAGCGGCGTCACGCCTGGGGGCGGACTCGCCAGCTCTCGACCGACCACAACCTGGCAGCCTATGATGCCGCTTATCTCGAGCTGGCGCTGCGCCGCCACAGTCCCCTCGCCTCCTGCGACTTGGCCTTGGTCGAGGCTGGCCGCAAGGCCGGTGTGGAGGTTCTGGGGGATTGAGGATGGCTCTGCCCGCTCGACGAGGGATCGGACGATCAGGCCGACCAGCAGCGAGGGAACATGCCGAACCAGCTAAGCCAGGCCCAGACGGCCGAGTTCACTGAAAAGGGCTTTACCTACGCGCGCGGCCTGTTCGCCACCGACGAGATCGACCTCCTGACGCGCGCCATGGAGGAGGACCCTGCAGTGCGCGGCAGCATTCTCGACCGGCGCGACGGCGAAGGCCGCTCGACGCGCATCGCCCTCTGGAATCGTGCCGGCGACAGCGTCTACGGGCTGGCGGCGCGCTGCCGGCGCATGGTGGATACTTCGGCGACGCTGCTGGGAGGGCCGGTCTATCACTACCAATCCAAGCTCACCGCCAAGGAGCCTGAGGTCGGCGGCGCCTGGGAATGGCACCAGGATTACGGCTACTGGTACTACAACGGCTGCCTCAGGCCGGACCTGCTCTCGGTCATGATCGCCCTCGACAAGACGACGCGCGAGAACGGCTGCCTGCAGATCGCCACCGGCTCGCACAAGCTCGGGCGCATCGACCACACGCCGCTGTCGCCGACCCAGAACGAGGTCGATCCCAAGCGCATGCCCTACATCCTCGACAAGTGCCCGATCGAGTATTGCGAGCTCGACAAGGGCGATGCGCTCATCTTCCACTGCAACGCCATTCATCGCTCCGACGCCAACCGCTCGGCCAGCCGTCGCTGGACCCTGCTGATCTGCTACAACCGCGTCGACAACGACACGTTCAGCAAGGCCGACGATCGCTACTTCGTTCCGCTCGACGCCGTCGATGACGACGCGCCGCGCCGGGCCGGCCTGCGCTTCGCCCGCGGTGACGACCAGGAACACTTCGCCAGCCGGCCGTACGTTCCGGACCTGCGCAAGGCCTCATAACCAGCGGCGTCGGCCCGTGGACGTCCGCAAGGCCGTGACTGCCGACATCGAGGCGGCCGTCGAGCTGGCGGAGCGCAATCGCCGCCAATTCCACAAGTATCAGCCGACCTTGTGGCGCAAGGCGGCGAGCTCGGCGGCGGCGACGACGACGTCCTTCGTCGAGCTGCTGACCGAGCCGGGCACGTATTTTCTGGTCGCCGTCGAAGGGACCCGACTGCAGGGTTTCCTGATCGCGCGCAAGTTCCCTGCCCCACCGGTTTTCGACCCGGGCGGCGACACCTACCTGATCGACGATTTCTGTGTGCTCGAGCCGCGCCTCTGGCTGACCCTGGGCGAAGCCTTGCTGTCGCACGTCTCGACGCTGATCCACGAGCATGGCGGCGCCCAGATCGTGGTGGTCTCTGTCGACCGCGATCTCGGCAAGGCAGAGATGCTGCGCCGCTCCGGCCTCACCATTGCGTCGAGCTGGTGGACCAGGGCGTTGGATTGATCGTGGAGCGCCGGTTGAAGAAGTGCCGCCAATCCATCGATCCTGGATGAGCGTCGCTGCTTACCTCCTCAGGATATCCGCCGTCGCTGCGATAAGCCGTTGGATGTCGTCGTCGCTGCCGACCGTGATGCGCAGGTAGGGCGCCGTGCGCGGTTTGTTGAAATGCCGCACGAGCACCGCGCGCTCGCGCAGCGCCGCCGCTAGCTCCGGCCCGCTCCGAAGCGGATGCCGGGCGAACACGAAGTTGGCGCTCGACGGCAGGACGACAAAGCCCAGGCGGACCAACGCGTGCGTCGTCGCTTCGCGCGCCGCGGTCACCCGGGCGCAGCTCTCCCGGAAGTAGGCGTCGTCGCGCACCGACGCCGTTGCCCCCGCCTGGGCGACGCGGCCGAGCGGGTAGGAATTGAAGCTGTCCTTCACGCGGCGCAGCGCCTCGACCAGGCCCGCGTTGCCAATCGCATAACCAACGCGCAGGCCCGCCAGGGCGCGCGACTTCGACATGGTCTGCACGACGAGCAGGTTCGGATGGTCGGCGATCAACGGGACTGCGCTCTCGCCGCCGAAATCGACGTAGGCCTCGTCGATCAGCACCGGGATGTCGCGACGCTCCTCGAGCAGCCGGGCGATCTCTGCGCGCGGCAGCGCGATGCCGGTTGGCGCATTGGGATTGGCGATCACGATCGAGCCGGCGGCGCGACGATAGTCCTCGATCCGCACCCGCATGTCGCCGTCGAGCGGCACGGTCTCGTAGGCGATGCCGAACAGTTGCGCCCACACGGGGTAGAAGCTGTAGGTGACATCGGGAAACAGCAGTGGCTTCGGTTGCTTCAGGAGCGCCACGAAAGCATGCGCGATCACCTCGTCCGAGCCGTTGCCGACGAACACCTGCTCGGGCGTGACACCATGATTCGCGGCCAGCACCTCGCGCAATTCGGTCGCCTCGGGATCGGGATAAAGCCGCTGGCTGTCGGCGGCCGCGGCCCGCATCGCCTCGAGCGCGCGCGGCGAAGGGCCAAGTGGGCTTTCGTTGGTGTTGAGTTTCACGAGGTTGGCGATGCGCGGCTGCTCGCCCGGCACATAGGGCGAAAGCTCGCGCGCAGTCTGGCTCCAGAACGGATTCATCGGGGCGTCCGGCTTGGGGTCGAGCGGCGGCTTATGCCACTGTGGGGCGCGTAGCGCCAGCGATGGCAACGATGTCGTTCTCGTACACCAGCCCACCCCTCGAGACGCCGCGCTCGACGTGGCTCCTGGCGGTGAGGTTTCCACCTGAAGCAAACACGCTCCAAGCGGCCATTTGTCAGTCTGACAGGTCTGCTGGTCGCACCAGCTCGTAGTTCTTCGCCCGGTACTTCGGCCCATCGCTTTCGCCGGTGGGCACGAAGCCGAGTCGGGCCATGAGACGATGGGAGCGCTGGTTCGGCAGGTCGACGCCCGCGAGGACGCGCGGGAGCCTCAGCATCTCGAAGCCGCGACGTAGGGCAACGTCGGCTGCTTCATAGGCCATGCCCCCGCCCCAGCAGCGTTCGCTGACAGCGATGATCAGCTCGCGGTCGACGGTGCCGGTCGGGCGTAGCGAGACCAGGCCGACGACTGTGCCGTCGAGGCAGATGACCCACGCGCCATGAGCGCATGCGGCATCGACATGCGCTTGCGTCTCGTCGCGGCTGAGCAACACGTCGTCGAACAGGTACTGTCTCACGCCAGGCTCGGTGAAGATGGCGTGCAGGACATCGCCGTCGCCTGGCTCGACGGGGCGCAGGACCGGGCTCAAGCGTCTGGCCTCAAGCACGACGTCACCCTGAGGAGCGGCCGCAGGCCGCGTCTCGAAGGATGGACTGCAATCGAGATTCGTGTAGCAGGCTCATCGCGACACCCGTGGTGTTGCCGACCCTTCGAGACGCCGCGCTGTGCGCGGCTCCCAAGGATGAGGATCTTGCTGGTGCGGTCGTCCCTCACGCCACAGCGGTCTCGGGCCACAATGGTCTGATGCTAAAATGGTCTCATGCCCCAAGGCGCTCCAGCGCCGTACTGAGGCGGTCGCGGGTCTGTTCGGCCGCCAGACGGCGTTCGCGCTGCTCCTCGACGACATCCTCGGGCGCGCGCGACACGAACGCAGCATTGCCGAGCTTGGCGTCGATCTTGCCGACCTCGTCGCCCAGCTTCTTGATCTCCTTCCGCAGGCGCACGCTCTCGGCCTCGAGGTCGATGACCTCGCCCACCGGCAGCGCATAGGTCGCCTCGCCCACGACGATCTGCAAGGCTGCCTTGGGGGCCGCTGCCGCGGCGGGCTCGATGCTCTCGATGCGGGCCAGGCGCTCGATCGCCGCACGATGCGTCGCGAGGCGCTGGCGCGTCGTCTCGCCGGCGCCCACCACCAGCAACGCGAGCTTGGCGCCGGCCGGCACGTTCAGCTCGGCGCGCGCCGAGCGGACGTCGGAGATCAGCTTCACCAGCCAGCCGATCTCGGCGTCGGCCGCCGGATCGACCGGCGCCGGCACCGGCCACGGCTGACCGATCAGCATGCCGTGGCGGGCACGATGGCCGAGCTTGTCCCAAAGCTCCTCGGTGATGAACGGCATCACCGGATGCAGGAGCTTGGCGGTCTCGCGGATCACGAAGGCCGTGACGGCGCGCGTCTCGTCCTTGGCCGGCCCGTCCTCGCCCTGCAGCACGGGCTTGCCGAGCTCCACGTACCAGTCGCAGACAATGCCCCAGATGAACTCGTATAGGGTGCTCGCCGCCTCGTTCAGGCGAAACCCGCCGATCGACCTGTCGATCGCGGCGTTGGCGCGCGCGAGCTCGCCCAGAACCCACTTGTTGATGGTGAGCTGGACCGTCGCAGGATCGAAGGATTCCGGCAGCGCCGCACCATTCATCTCGGCGAAGCGCGTGGCGTTCCAGAACTTGGTGGCGAAGTTGCGCGAGCCCTCGACGCGCGCCGGCGCGAGACGCAGACGGCCGGCGTTGTTGGCCGCCAGCGCGGTCATGGTGAAACGCAGGGCATCGGCGCCGTACTTGTCGATCAGCTCCAGGGGGTCCATGGCGTTGCCCTTGGACTTGGACATCTTCTGGCCCTTCTCGTCCGTCACCAGGCCGTGCAGGTAGACGGTGCGGAACGGCACATCCTTCATGAAGTGCTGGCCCATCATCATCATGCGGGCGACCCAGAAGAACAGGATGTCCCAGCCGGTGACCAGAACGTCGGTCGGATAGTATTTCTTCAGTGCGGCGGTCTCGTCGGGCCAACCGAGAGTCGAGAATGGCCACAGCGCCGAGCTGAACCACGTGTCGAGCACGTCGGGGTCGCGCTCCAGCGTCACGTCCTTGCCGTAGTGGACGCGCGCCTCGGCGCTCGCCTCGGCCTCCGACATCGCCACGAAGACCTTGCGGTCAGGCCCGTACCAGGCCGGGATCTGATGGCCCCACCAGAGCTGGCGCGAGATGCACCACGGCTCGATGTTCTCCATCCAGCGGAAGAACTCGTCGCGCCCGCGCTCGGGCACGAAGCTCACGCGACCGTCTCGCGCCGCCGCGATGGGCTCCTGCGCGAGCGCCTTGGCGTCGGCGTACCACTGCTCGGTGAGGAACGGCTCGACCGGCACGCCGCCGCGATCGCCGTACGGCACCGAGTGGATGTGCGGCTCGATCTTCTCGACCAGCCCGGCCGCCTCCATGTCGGCGACGACCTGCTTGCGAGCGTCGAAGCGATCGAGCCCGCGAAACTTCTCGGGCGCTTTGTCGTTCAGCCGCGCGAACTTGTCGAAAATGCCGATCGCCTCGAGGCCGTGCCGGCGGCCGACCTCGAAGTCGTTGAAGTCGTGCGCGGGGGTGATCTTGACGGCGCCCGAGCCCTTCTCGGGATCGGAGTACTCATCGCCGACGATCGGGATGCGGCGACCGACCAGCGGCAGGATGGCGTGCTTGCCGATCAGGTGCTTCCACTTGGGATCGTCGGGGTGGACCGCGACGCCGGTGTCGCCCAGCATGGTTTCGGGCCGCGTCGTGGCGACGACGATGTGCTCGTCGCTGCCCTCGATCGGGTACCTGAAATACCACAGATGGCCCTTGACCTCGCGCGATTCGACCTCAAGGTCGGAGATCGCGGTCAGCATCTTGGGGTCCCAGTTGACCAGCCGGTTGTCCTTGTAGATCAGGCCGGCCCTGTAGAGTTCGACGAACACCTTCAGCACCGCGGCCGACAGGCCTTCGTCCATGGTGAAGCGCTCGCGGCCCCAGTCGCACGAGGCGCCGAGGCGGCGGAGCTGACCCGTTATGGTGCCGCCCGAGAAAGCCTTCCATTCCCAGACCTTGGCCAGGAACTCCTCGCGCGACAGGAGCTTCTTGTTGCCGTCGGTGGCGGTCGCGCCCTCGACGGCGAGGCCGATGCCCTCCTGCGCGAGATTGCGCACCACCACCATCTGGGTGGCGATGCCGGCATGGTCGGTGCCGGGCTGCCACAGCACGTCGTCCCCCTTCATGCGGCGCCAGCGGATCAGCACGTCCTGCAGCGTGTTGTCGAGCGCATGGCCCATGTGCAGGCTGCCGGTCACGTTGGGAGGCGGGATGACGATGCAATATGGCGGCTTCGCCGACTCGGGATCGGCGCGAAAGGCGCCTTCGCTCTCCCATTGCGGATAGAGGCGGGCTTCGATTTCCTTCGGGTCGTAGGTCTTGTCGAGCATCGTTGGGCCTTCAAAAGCAAAAACGCCACGGTCGGGGCGCCGTGGCGTTCGAAACGGGTGGGCGCCTTGGGTTCAGCGGCGTGTCAGCCGGACGATCTCGCGTTCGACATAGCGTTCGACGATGCCGGGAAGGTTGCGATCGAGCCAGTCCTTGAGCATCGGCCGCAGCATCTCCTTGACCAGATCCTCGATCGTCTGCTGCTTGCCGCCGACCATCATCCCAGGATCGCCCGCGGCGGGCGTCGGCACGCTCTCCTGCACCGCCAGGCTCAATCGCGAGAACGCGTCCGCAGCCGCTCCGGCTGCCGATCCGTCGATCAGCGGCGAATCGGGGCCGAGGCTGGTGCTCGGCGCGCGCGCCGGCTCGGGCGCCCGCACGATCGCTTCGGCGGGGCGCGGCGGCACGCCGGGAGGCACTACGAGATCGGCGGTTCGCGGCGGGGCCTTGGGGTCTTCCATCAGATCCTCGGTGAGCAACAGCACATCGTCATGCCCTGCCGAGCGCGACCTCGGCTCCGGCCGCGGCGACTCGGGCGGCGGCACGACCGATAGCCTGGCCGGCTGGCCGGGTGCCTGCGGTCCGCTCGTCCTCTGGTTGGTCATCTGGGCTCGGGCCTCGTCGTCGGAAATGATCTTGCGGATCGATGCCAGGATGTCGTCCATCGACGGGTCGCCGCCGGCATTCCTGGGATCGCTCATCATCTGCTCCCGAAGGGCGGGCTGGTCGTCGTGGTAGGCGCCGGCACCGGGGCCTTGCCGCCCGAATCGCTCGTCCCCCACCCGATCCACTTGGACCCGACCTCGTTGTAGTACCTCTCCTCGTCATAATACTCGACTGGCAGGGTCAGTGCACGAGCGGTCAGCCGGCCGACGCCGGCCAGGATGCCATAGTACGAGACCTGGACGTCGCGGCGGGCCTGGACGAGGCTGACCTGGGCGTTGAGCAATTCCTGCTCGGCGTTCAAAACGTCCAGGGTGGTGCGCGAACCCACCAGGGCTTCCTGGCGCACACCGTTCAGCGCAACCTCGTTGGCACGGACCTGGGCCTCGAACGAGGTCACGCGCGAGCGCGACGAGTCGAGCTGGCGCCACGCCCTGATCACGTTCTCGGCGACCAGGCGACGGGCACTGTCGAGTTCGTTGCGGCGCTGGGCGACCAGCTCCTTGGCCTGGCGCACGCGCGACCATTCGCTGCCGTTTTGATAGATCGGCACCACAGCCTGCACGCGGACGCCATAGGTGTAGTACTGGTCCATCGGTACCGACAGGTCGAACTGCTGCTGGATGACGCCGATCAGGTTGACCTGGGGCAGCAGGTCGCCGATTGCCGTGTTGACGCTGTAGCTCGCCGACGAGATGCGATACTGCGCCGTGACAGCCCGCGGCCCCATGTCCATGGCGAGGCCGATCGCCTCGTCCTCGCTGGCCGGCAGCCCGCCGATCAGAGGTATCTCCCCCAGCCGGCCGGGCTTCTGGCCGATCGTGCGCTGGTAAGCCGCCTCGGCGATGCGCACGTCGGTCTCGGCCTGCACGAGGCTGGCGCGGGCGCCTTCGAGGCGCGCCTCAGCCTGGGCGACGTCGGTGATGGTGAGCTCGCCGACCCGGAAGCGTTCGCGCGTGGCGTCGAGCTGCTGCATCAGCACCCGGACGTTGTTGCGCCGCGCATCGGCAATGGCAATGTTCTGCACGAGGTCGGCATACGACGTGACTGCCGCCAGCAGGACGTTCTGCTCGGTGTCCGCCAGTGCCGCGCGCTGGGCCTGGATGTTGGCCTGCGCGGTCTTGGTTTCCGACACGGTCTTGCCGCCGCGGAACAGCGGCTGGATGGCCTGAAGGGTGGTGAAGCGGCCGTTCAGGATGTAGTAGGTCGGCCCCGAGCGGATCGGGATCGAATCCTGCTCGACCTTGTTGAACTCGACGGTGAGGGTGATGCGCGGGCGCCAGTTGGCGACCGCCTGCGCCAGGCCTTCGTCGGTCTGACGCAGGACAGCCCGGGCAGCCAGCAGATCGGGATTGCCGTTGTACGTCGTCGACAACGCCTCGATCAGGCTCTGCGACCAGGCGTTCGAGCCGGATCCCAATCCGACGGCGAGGGCGCACACAGCAAGTGTGCGCGCGACCCTCAAGCTGGGCCGGATACGCATTGCAATACCCTCATGTGTTGGTCGTAGCCTACCACCGGTCGGAATGGCATGGGTAGCCCCGCAACTGACCAGCCAATGATTCAGAACGTGAAGCGCGGCGGCGGCGCGAAGCCGGGCAGCAGAGGTGTGCCGGCGTCGAACAGCGGGCGCGCCGATGCGACATCGCCCTCCTTCACGAACAGCTGGGCGACCCCGAGCCCGCCCTCCGGTCCGGCTACGACGGTGGTCAAGCGTCCGCCAGGGGCCAGCTGGCCGAGAATGGACTGCGGCACCTGGCGCACGGCGCCTTCGATCAGGATCGCATCGAACGGCCCGCCGGACGCGTCGCCGCCTTCCAGGGAGCCGACGACCTGCCGTATTCCGGAGAGTGTCAGGTCCCTGGCCGTCCGCTCGGCCGCCGCCGCGAGAGCGGCATCGCTCTCGACGGCGACCACCGACTTCACGAGCTTGGACAACAGCGCCGCGCCATAACCGCGCCCCGAGGCGACGACCAGCGCGTGGTCCCCGGCCTGTGTCTGCAGCGCCTGGATCAGGCGCGCCAGCACCATCGGCTCCATCAGGTAGCGGCCGCCGCCCAGCGGCACGTCATCATCGGCGTATGCCATCGATTGCAGGCCGTCCGGCAGGAAGCGCTCGCGCGGCAATTCACTGACGGCCGCCAGAAGCTGGGCATTGGTCACCCGGTTGGGCCTCAGCTGACCGTCGATCATGTTGCGACGCGCCAGAGCAAAATCCGCCATGCCTACCTCAAGATAACGAACGATCTTATACGCATCAGGCAGCGAGAGCGTCAAAGGCCGTCCGATCGCGCCCGGCCGCCTCGGGCGCGCTGGCGGTGTGCGCTCCCGCAGCGATGACCGGACGATGCCTCCGTCGATCTCGACGCCTCTGCCGCGATCATGGCGCGCCGTGGCCGGCGCCGCGCCCCCTGTGGACAGGGCGCGCGCTGGAACCGCAGGTGAACATCGCGCTTTCACTGTCCCCGGACTTGTGCCACAAGACGCGGCCTTGCGCCCGAGGGTCGAAGCTAACGCTTTGATATCGTTGGCAAGGGCCTGGTGGCAGAGTGGTGATGCAGCGGACTGCAAATCCGCGAATGCCGGTTCGATTCCGGCCCAGGCCTCCAGCGCGCGGACGGATGATCGCAGGCCTTGCGTGCGCAGGTCGGCTCTGTCAAAACACCGCGCCTTCGCACTCGGTCCACAGCGCCGGCGCGGGGCTCTTGATCCGGGGTAGCTCAGCGGTAGAGCAATCGGCTGTTAACCGATCGGTCGCCGGTTCGAATCCGGCCCCCGGAGCCAGTTTCGGGCCGCTCTCGCAAGGGAGCGGCCCTTCTTGCATCCAGGGTCTGTTCATGTCGTCGTCTCGTCCCCTGCCCAACGAAACCGTCGAGCTGGTCGATCATGTCGTGGCGTTCGAGGGCTATTTCAGGGTCGGCCGGTATTTCTTTCGCCATGGTCTCTATCAGGGCGGACAGAGCGGGGTGCTGCGGCGCGAGGTCTTCGAGCGTGGCCAGGCGGCTGCCGTGCTGCCTTATGACCCGCGCCGCGACGAGGTCGTCCTGATCCGCCAGTTCCGGGCTGGCGCCTACGTCGCCGGACGGCATCCCTGGACCTGGGAGATCGTCGCCGGCATCGTCGAGGACGGCGAATCGCCCGAGTCGCTGGTGCGCCGCGAGGCCGTCGAGGAAGCCTCGCTCGAGCTGCGCGATGTCGTTCCCGTGCACGACGTGATCCTGAGTCCCGGCGCCTGCTCGGAGGGCTGCGCCATCTTCGTGGGCCACGTCGACACGACCAACGCCGGTGGTGTGTTCGGGCTCGAATCGGAAGGCGAGAACATCCTGGTCAAGGTCCTGTCGTTCGCCGAGGCCCGGTCGATGCTCGAGCACGGCGAGATCGGCAACGCGGTCGGCGTGATCGCCCTGCAGTGGCTTGCCCTCCACCGCGACCAGATCCGCGCACGCTGGAGCTAGAATCGCCTCTCATGGTTGCCTTCGAGGCGGCTCCCTGTCTACCGTCCGGAAGGGAAGCAAATGCCTAGCAGAGCGAGCACTCCATGAATGTCCGGTCGGGTTTTATCGACAGTATCGGCAACACACCCCTGATCAAGCTGCGCGCCGCCTCGGCGGCGACGGGGTGCGACATCTACGGCAAGGCGGAATTCCTCAACCCCGGCGGCTCGGTGAAGGATCGAGCCGCGCTCGCCATCATCGAGGACGCCGAGAAGCACGGCAAGCTCCGGCCCGGCGGCGTCATCGTCGAAGGCACGGCCGGCAACACCGGCATCGGCATCGCCCTGGTCGCCAATGCCCGCGGCTACCGCTCGGTGATCGTGATGCCCGAGACGCAGAGCCAGGAAAAGAAGGACATGCTGCGCCTGTGCGGCGCCGATCTCCGGCTGGTGCCCGCCGTGCCCTACGCCAATCCCGGCAACTACGTGCGCTATTCGGGCAGGCTCGCCGAGGAGCTCGCCGCAACCGAGCCCAACGGCGCGGTGTGGGCGAACCAGTTCGACAACACTGCCAACCGCGACGGCCACTACCGGACCACGGGGCCGGAAATCTGGGACCAGACCGAGGGAAAGGTCGACGGATTCACCTGCTCGGTCGGCACCGGCGGCACCCTGGGCGGCATTGCGCGCGCGCTGAAGGAACGCAATCCCAACGTCAAGATCGCGATCAGCGACCCGATGGGCTCGGCGATCTACAGCTGGTTCGCCAAAGGAGAGCTCAAGGCCGAAGGGAATTCCGTAACCGAGGGCATCGGCAACGGCCGGGTGACCGCCAACCTCGAAGGCACGCCGATCGATCTCGGCTACCAGATCACCGACGAGGAGGCGCTGCCCGTCCTGTTCGACCTGATCGAGCACGAAGGCCTGGTGCTGGGCGGCTCGACGGCCATCAATGTGGTCGGCGCCATGCGGCTCGCGCGCGATCTGGGACCAGGCAAGACCGTGATCACCATCCTGGCCGACGGTGGACAGCGCTACCAGTCGAAGCTGTTCAATCCGGCGTTCCTGCGCGAGAAGAACCTGCCCCTGCCGCCGTGGATGAAATGAACGCCCGGGCGACTCGCTGGCGCACGCCATGAGCCGGGTCGTCGTCTGCGGCAGCCTCAACATGGACGTGGTCGTCCAGAGTGCCCGCCGGCCGGCAACCGGCGAGACCCTGCTGGGAGCCACGGTTTCTTTCCTGCCGGGCGGCAAGGGACTCAACCAGGCCGTCGCCGCCGCGCGCCTCGGCGTCCCGACAGCGATGATGGGTGCGGTCGGCAACGATGCCTTCGGCAACGGCCTGCGCAGTTTCCTGGCGAGCGAGGACGTCGACGCCACGGGCGTTCGCGAGATCGACCGCACGGCGACCGGCGTCGCCCTGATCCAGGTCGCCGGCAAGGACAACGCCATCACCGTCGCCTCCGGAGCCAACCACCGCTTCACGCGGCGCATGATCCGCCATGCGCCGCACCGCGGCGAGGTATGGGTGGCGCAGTTCGAGATACCGGTCGACGAGACCGAAGCCATTCTCAAGCGCGCCAGGGCCGCCAGGGCACGCACGGTGCTGAACCTCGCGCCCTGCATGGCCCATTCCAGGCGACTGATGAGCCATGTCGATGTCGCCGTGCTGAACGAGATCGAGCTGGCGCAGGCGACGGGCACCCGGTTGCACGCCAGGAGCGCGCTCCGCGACCTTGCCTTGGCCGCCCGGAAGCTTCGCGCCAGGGGTGCCGGTACGGTGGTGGCGACCCTGGGCATGCGCGGTGCGATCGTCGTCACGGCTGAAGCCACCACCGTCGTGCCGGCCGTCAAGGCCGACGTCGTCGACACGACAGGCGCCGGCGACTGCTTCGTCGGCGCCCTCGCCGCCCGGCTGCTGGGCGGCGATTCGCCCGTCGAGGCCGCCCGCTTCGCCGGCGCCGCGGCGTCCTGCTCGGTCGAGAAGCTCGGCGCCGCGCCGTCGATGCCGACGGCCCGGGAAGTTGCGGCACGGCTGGCGAGGGCCTAAACCCCTGCCATGTTCGAAGAGCTCTTTCGCCACGACGCTTATCTCAAGGAAACGGACGCGACGGTGACCGCGCTGGAAGAGCGCGGCCTGCGCCTCGACCGCTCGATCTTCTACCCGACCGGCGGCGGCCAGCCGGGCGACACCGGGATCGTGCGTTGGGACGGCGGCGAGGCACCGATCGTCGACTCGGTCAAGGCCGAGAGCGGCGACGTGCTGCACGTGCTCGCGCCCGGCTCGCCGCGCCCGGCAGTCGGCGCCAAGGTCCATGCCGTGCTCGATTGGGAGCGGCGGATGCGCCACATGCGCATGCACACCGCGCTGCACGTCATGTCGGCCGTCATCCGCGGCAACGTCACCGGTGGCCAGGTCGGTGCCGACAAGAGCCGCCTCGACTTCAATCTCGAGGGCGAGGTACCGGCCAAGGAGTGGGTGACCGCGGAGGTCAACAAGCTGATTGCGCTCGACCGGCCGGTCGTGCCGCAATGGATCACCGACGAGGAACTGGGCGCGCGGCCCGAGCTGGTCAAGACCATGAGCGTGCGCCCGCCGATCGGTGCCGGCCGTGTCCGCCTGCTCGCGATCGAAGGCATCGATCTGCAGGCCTGCGGCGGCACGCACGTCGCGCGCACCGGCGAGATCGGCCCGATCGAGTGCGTCAAGATCGAGAACAAGGGCAAGATGAACCGCCGTTTCGTGATCGCGCTCACGTGAAGGTAAGGGTCATCCACTCTTCTCATGCTCCCCTCCCCAGCTCCGCTGGGGAGGTGTCAGCGTCTTACGCTGACAGAGGGGTCATGAGCAGCGGGACTGAGGCTCATGACCCCTCCGCCCCCGATTACGGGGGCACCTCCCCGGCTTCGCCAGGGAGGAGAAGAACCACCGTCGGCGATTACGCCGACATCTCCCCAGCGAATCTGGGGAGGTGCATGAACGTCACGCAATGAAGCTCTGAGGAATACCGAGATGGACTACGCAAGGCCCGACGCACTCGTCAGCACGTCCTGGCTCGCCAGCCGGCTCGATGCGCCTGACGTACGGGTGGTCGACGGCTCGTTCTACCTGCCGGCACAGAAGCGCAACCCCAAGGCCGAGTACGTCAACCAGCACATTCCCGGCGCGGTCTTCTTCGACATCGACGAGATCGCCGATACGTCGAGCCCGCTGCCCCATATGCTGCCGTCGCCGGAGAAGTTTTCCGCGCGCGTGCGCAAGCTCGGCCTGGGCGACGGCAGCAAGATCGTGGTCTACGATACCACGCCGATGCTGGGTGCCACCCGCGTGTGGTGGATGTTCCGCGCCATGGGTCACAAGGACGTCTCGGTGCTCGACGGCGGCCTGACCAAGTGGATGGCGGAAGGCCATCCCGTCACGGACGATCCGACGCCGCCGCGTGACCGGCATTTCACCGCGCGCCTCGACCACACGCTGGTGCGCGCGCTCGACGACGTGCGCGGCCTGATCGACAGCCGGCGCGAGCAGATCGTCGATGCGCGCGCCGCCAACCGCTTTCGCGGCGAGGTCCCCGAGCCGCGGCCGGGCCTGCGCTCCGGCCACATGCCCGGCGCGTTCAACCTGCCCTACAATGACCTGATCGACCCGGCGACCGGAACCATGCTGCCGGCCGACAGGCTGGCCGCCCGCATCGCCGCCTCGGGACTCGATCCGGCCAGGAAGGTGACGGCGAGCTGCGGATCGGGCGTCAGCGCCTGCGTCGTCGCGCTGGCTCTCTATCTCACCGGCGCGCCGGAAGCGGCGATCTACGACGGCTCGTGGACGGAATGGGGCGGCCGCGCCGATACGCCAATTGTCACCGGATCCTGAGCTCTTCCGCCATCAGCCACCGCCGCGCTCCGACGGCTGGCTACCGGTCACCATCACGCATCTCGAAATCGAACCGGCGACCTGGACGCGCCGCGGCCTGCCGCCGGCGTTCGAGGTCCGGATCGAGCACGTCGGCGCGCCGACGGTCGCCGCCTATCGCGATCTCTACGACAGGGTCGGCCGGCCGTGGCTTTGGTACGAGCGACGGTTGTGGACCGACGAGGCGCTGCAGGCCTTGCTGCTGCGGCCCGGGCATGAACTGCACGTGGCGCATGACGGGTCTGCGCTCGTCGGCTTCTTCGAGCTCGGGGACGACGAGCTGGCTTTCTTCGGGCTGACCATGGGCTACATCGGCCGACGCATCGGGCCCTGGCTGCTCGACCGCGCCATCGAGCACGCCTTCGCGCTCGGCCTGACCCGGCTTCGCCTGAACACCAACACGGTGGATCATCCGCGCGCGCTCGACACCTATCGCAAGGCGGGCTTTCGCTCCACGGGAAGCGAGCGCGTCGAGTTGCGCGACCCGCGCGTGATGTGGCCGGACGTCTATCGCTGGCCGCCGGTCTGACCGCCGTGTCATAGTGGGATCATGACTTCCAAGAAGACCTACACCCGCGCGGACACCGTTCTTGCCGTCGCGGGCCGCGATCCGGCCAACAATTTCGGCATCGTCAACCCGCCCGTCTATCACGCCTCGACGATCCTCTCCCCGACCATGGAGAAGTTCGAGAACCGCGTGCCCTTCGAAGGCTTCGGATACGGCCGCAACGGCACGCCGACCCAGATGGCGCTGGAGGATGCGGTCGCCGCCATCGAGGGCGCCCATCGCTCGATCGCCGTGCAGTCGGGGCTGGGCGCCGTGACCGGCGCCATCGTCGGTTTCCTGAAGGCCGGCGACCACATGCTGCTTACCGACAACGCCTACGGGCCGGCGCGCCGCTTCTCCAACACGACGCTCAAGAACTTCGGCGTCGAGACGACCTTCTTCGATCCGATGATCGGCGCCGGGATCGAGCGCCTGATGCGGCCCAACACCAAGGTGGTCTATCTCGAGGCGCCGGGCTCGCAGACCTTCGAGGTGCAGGATGTCGACGCCATCGCCGGCGTTGCCCGGAAGCACGGCGCGACGGTGATGATCGACAACACCTGGGCGACCCCGCTCTACTTCAAGCCGTTCGACCACGGCTGCGACCTGTCGATCCATGCCGGCACCAAGTACATCGTCGGCCACTCCGACGCGATGATGGGCATCATCTCCTGTGCCACGCGCCAGATGTTCGAGATCGCCAAGACGGCGTGCCAGAATTTCGGCTTCCATGCCGCGCCCGACGATTGCTACCTGGCGCTGCGCGGCTTGCGCACCATGGGCGTGCGCCTGCGTCATCACGAGAAGAGCGGCATCGAGATCGCCCATTGGCTGAAGGCGCGGCCCGAGGTCGACAAGGTCCTGCATCCCGCCCTGCCCGACTGCCCGGGCCACGACAACTGGAAGCGCATGTTCAAGGGTTCTTCGGGCCTGTTCTCCTTCACCCTGCGCGACGGCTACAGCCGCAACGCGCTGGCGGCGATGCTCGACGGCATGGACATCTTCGGCATGGGCGCGAGCTGGGGCGGCTACGAGAGCCTGATGATCCCCGCCCATCCCGACAACTACCGCACCGCCGTGCCGTGGCCAAAGGACAAGCACCTGCTGCGCGTCCATATCGGGCTCGAGGACGTCGAGGACCTCAAGACCGACCTGGCCGAGGGCTTCGAGCGACTCAACCGGGCGCACAACGCCTGAGAGCAGTCGGCCGGACAGCCCGGCCTGGACGAGCTATCGTGCCTCGGGAATCGGGGCATCGATCATGGACAATCCGGCAAGCGCCACTCCCGCCGCTCTGCTGCGCGAGCGCGAAGCGCGCAGCCTGACACTGATGACCGCCATTTCGCTCGCCGGCTTCCTGGCGGTGGGCACGCACGTCGCGACGGAAACCCTGGGCACCGGCCGCGAGGACGTACGCAAGCTCGGCATCACCATCTATTTCGGTTCGAGCATCGCCCTTTGCGTGGCCGTGCTTTTTTTCTTGCGCCGGCGAAAGTGGGTAGCAGGCGTGGGTACTGCGGTTGCGCTCCTGTCCGCCACCTTCCCCGCCATGGCCAGTTTCATGATCTGGCAGAGCTTCTACCCACCCGCCCCAGTCGCGCTGCTGACCAAGCTGCCAGTGGCTGCCGTCGGCATCGCGACGATTGCGATGATGACGCTCACCTTGCGTCCGCTGTACGTGACGATCGTCGGCATCGGCGTCGCCCTGACCCTGGTGGCGTTCTTCCTGCTGGCGCTCCTGGATTCCGCGACGGCGCTCGCCATGCACAGCATCGACCCCTACGTCGGTCCTGCCGTCAGCCAGAGCCGAGTCGTTTTCGAGCTGGTGTTCGTGGTCTGCGCTACCGCCGGCTGCGCCTTCGCCACCCAGATCGCACGGCAGACCGTACGCGAAGCCGCCGCGCTGCAACGCTCGACCGACCAGCTCAGCCGCTATTTCTCGCCGGACATCGCCGCCGGGATACGCGACGGCGGCGACGCCTTTCTGCGTCCGGGTGGCCGCGAGCAGGACGTGGCCGTGCTGTTCAGCGACCTCGTCGGTTACACCAGCCTGTGTGCCGGCCTCACGCCGTCCCAAGCTCTTGGACTCCTGTCGGAATACCAAGAGTACATGGTGGCGGAGATCTTCAAGGCCGGCGGCACGCTCGACAAGTTCATCGGCGACGGAATCATGGCGACGTTCGGTACACCCGCCCCGACCGCCGATTCCGCCGATCGGGCCGTGCAGGCCGCACGCGGCATGACGGAGGCCCTGAAACGATTGAATGCGGCGCGCGCGGCGCGCCAGGAACCACCGCTTGCGCAGCGTATCGGCATTCACGTCGGGGCTGCCGTCGTCGGCAATGTGTCGGCACGAGCCAACGCCTCGAATTTTCGGTGATCGGTGATGCTGTGAACGTGGCGAACCGTATCGAAGCCGCCTGCAAGAAGACCGGCAAGCTGGTCATGATGTCGGCTGCCGTGGTATCGCGACTGAGCTCGACGACTGATATCGAGCGCGTCGGCGAGATCGCCCTCGCCGGGCAGCCCAGGCCGGTCGAGTTGTACGCCCTGCGGCTGGCCTGATCGGGCAGACGACGTTTCAGGTCACGTCCTCGGGAAAGACGTGCCTGCCGTCTGCGTCGAGAGGCAGCGGCCGCACCGACAGCACCGCTGCCATCGGCAGAGGTCCGTAGAGATGCGGAAACAGATCGCCGTCCCGCGACGGTTCGTACTTCAGCGCGTCGCCAAGGCTTGCCGCGTCGACCGCCACAAGAAGGAGATCGCCCTGCCCCTTGAAATACAGTTGAGCCGTTCGTCTGGCCTGCCGCCCCGTGGAGAGGTGGATGAAGCCGTCCTCCAAGTCTATTCCTGCGCCGGCATAAAAGCCGTCGTCTTCAGCTGCCTTCCACAGATCGACGGCAATGACCTTGTAGACTGTCATCCTGGGAGTCCGCCCTGAATGACACCGGCTATGACTTGCGGCAGCCGGCGCACGTGCCGGTAACCTCCAGGGTCATGTCGCGGGCGGCGAAGCCGCGGCCGCTGGCGCTCGCGACGATCGTGTCGGCGAGGCCGCTGCCGTGCAGCTCCTCGGCGTTGCCGCATTCGCCGCAGATCAGGAAGAAGCCGCGATGGGTCTCGCCGGGATGGCTGCAGCCGATGAAGGCGTTCATGCGCTCGATGCGGTGAATCAGCCCGTGCTCGATCAGGAAATCGAGCGCCCGGTACACGGTCGGCGGCGCCGAGCCGAGATCCTCGTCGTGCAGCTGGTTGAGGAGCGCATACGCGCCGACCGGCTTGTGGCCCGACCACACGAGCTCGAGCACCCGCCGGCGCAGCGGCGTGAAACGCAAGTTCCGGTCGGCGCAAAGCTTCTCGGCCGCCGCCACTGCATCCTCGATGCAGTGCTCGTGATCGTGAGCGCGATCGGCGCCTTTGGCGGGCTTCTTCACAGGCATTCCGATTTGCCAAGCAATGTTGCGGCAACTATACGCCCCGTTCCCCAGTCAGGCCAAGCCATGCCCATTGCCGCCGCCCCGTCGTCCACAGCGATCGACGCCTTCCTCGAGGCCGTCAGGTTTGATGCCCAGGGTCTCGTGCCGGCGATCGCCCAGCAGCACGATACCGGCGAGGTGCTGATGATGGCGTGGATGGATCGCGCCGCCGTCGTCGAGACGCTCAGCACCGGACGGGTCTGCTACTGGTCGCGCTCGCGCCGGGCGCCGTGGCGCAAGGGCGACACCTCCGGCCACATCCAGACGCTGGTCGACCTGCGCGTCGACTGCGATGGCGACACGTTGCTGGCGCTGGTCGAGCAGAAGGGCGTCGCCTGCCACACCGGCCGTCACAACTGCTTCTTCCGGGGCCTGCGCGGCGAGGTGCTCGAAGAGATTGCGCCCATCGTGATCGACATGGCGGAGGCCAAGGCTTGAGCGTATTCGAGACGTCGCGGCGCAGCCTGCTCTCCGCCGCCGTGATCCTGGTCGCTCCCCTCGCCGCCGGCGCCTGCTCGGGCAGCCCCTTCGCAAGGCAGCCGCGTCACACCCTGTCACCGCGCGGCGACCGGCTGGTACGGTGGATCCAGGTCGACGGCAAGGACAACATGATGGCGCCCGAGGCACTCGCCCTCATGGGCATCACCAACGAGGGCCGTGATATCCCGGTGCGCCAGGTTGGCGAGGACGGCGCCGACGGCCGCTACGTCGTGAGTCTGGTCAACATCCGCAAGATCCACGAGTTCGTCTTCCATCGCCGGCAAGGCGACGTGCTGATCCTGCATCTCGGCGATACGAAGTTCGCGAGGTTGGCCAGCGTTCGCTATCCGCGCAACGGCAAGCCCTCGCAGGTCTCCGACTCCGCCTTTGCCGAGCGAGACTTCCAGCAGCAGATCGGATTCTGGTTCAGCCGCATGCCGGGGCGGTAGTAGTGTGACAGGGAGATGACAATCGGCATCTCCCACTCCCGCTCACCGCGGCGAACGCTCGCCGTATGCGGCGGCGCACACGCCCTGCACGACGGTTTCACCGATCTTCTGAACGTCCTGTATCCCCTCCTGCAGGCGCAATTCGGCCTGAGCTACGCCGCCGTCGGTGCGCTGAAGACGGTCTACTCCGGCGCCATGGCGAGCGGGCAAATCCCGTCCGGCATGATGGCGGTGCGGCTGGGTCCGGTGCGCGTGCTCGCCGCCGGCACGGTGCTCGTCGCCGTCGGCTATGGCCTGGCCGGGCTCAACGGATCGCTCTATGGCGTGATTGCGGGCCTCCTGCTGGCGGGGTTGGGCGGCAGCACGCAGCACCCGATCGGCTCCAGCCTCGTCTCGGCGGCGTATCCCGGCCTGCGCTCGCGCACCGCGCTCGGCACCTACAATTTCACCGGCGATGTCGGCAAGGTGCTGCTGCCGGCGCTGTTCGCGGTCGTCGCGGCGGCGTTGGGCTGGCAGCAGGCCCTGATCATCGTCGGCGCGCTCGCCGTGCTCGGCGCCGGCATCATCATGGGCTCGCTTCGACCCGTCCCGCTGCACGACAAGCCAACCGGGACGACGACGAGGACGATGGCGGGCCAGGATCGGCCCTGGGCCTACTGGCTGCTGTTCAGCATTCACATTGCCGACGATCTGGTGCGCACCGGCTTCATGATCTTCCTGCCCTTCCTGTTGCGCGACAAGGGCGCCGATCTGCCGACGATCGGCCTCGGCCTGTCCCTGCTGTTCGCCGGCGGCGCGGCCGGCAAGCTGGTGATGGGCTGGGTCGGTGACCGACTGGGCGTCGTGATTTCGGTCGTCCTCACCGAGGTCGCGACGACGATCCTCATCCTGGCGCTGCTGCCGATGTCGCTGTCGATGGCGCTGATCCTGCTGCCGGCCGTCGGGCTCGTGCTGAACGGCACGTCTTCCGTGCTCTACGGCACCGTTCCGGAGTTCGTCAGCCCCGAACGGCGTACCCAGGCCTTCGCGATCTTCTACACCGGCGGCTCGGTCGCCGGCGCCACCGGCCCGCTGCTCTCCGGCCTGCTGGGCGACGCCGTCGGCCTGCCGATCGCGCTCGCCGCCGTAGCCTGCATCGCGCTCACCACCGTGCCGATGGTGTGGGCCTTGAGGCCGGCGTTCCGCGACGGGTGAGCGCCCACGTCCGACTAAAGCGATCATGCTCTTCCGGACCGCGAGCGTCCCGCTCGCTCATGCTCATCGGCGAGCGGGACGCTCGCGGTCCGGAAGAGCTTGAAAGTGACGCTCCGCCTACTTGCCCGCCTCCCCGTTCCACACCGGGCCCATCGGGCGCAGCCTGACGCCCTTGCGCAGATGCTTGTAGGGCATGTCGACCGGGTCGGTGATGTGAGCGCCGGGTGATTGCACCACGAGAATCGTCTCGGCGATCGGCTGGAAGTCGGCGCGAAAGTGCACGGTCGATTTCAGGCCGAGGATCGGCACGGTCGACGGCTCGACGCCGACATGGCGGAACATCTCCTGGTCGGCGGCCTGGATCCTCTTGCTGGCGAGCACGGCCGAGACGCCGCTCGCCTCGTCGGTGACCAGGGCCATCGGGCCGATCTGGAACCGGGCGCCGCCGTAGAAGGGGCCGGTACCCGTGAACTTGCCGTCGCCGATCCTGACCACGCGCCAGTCGGCCTCGACCGGCTTCTCGCCGGCATAGCCCACCACGGCGCCGATGCCGCGGCGCATGACGTTGCCCTCGCCGGTCGCCACGGCCTCGTGCGCCGCGCCCTCGTCGACGATCATGCCGATGAC
>JALHMO010000061.1 GCA_022844015.1 Reyranella sp.
CCACCAGTGGCGCGCTCCCAGCGCATTTTCATAGGAGTTCCCCACCGGCCCGAGGGCCGACCCGCCGTGCCAAGAAACTGGCGGCAAGCCGCCAGTTTCTTACTAGGTGTCGCCGTCTTACGGCGACGGAGGGGTCATAGGCAACGAGACTGGGGCTCATGACCCCTCCGTCCGCGATGACCCTTCGGCTTCGCTCAGGGCAGGCGCGGACACCTCCCCAGCTTCGCTTTCGCGAAGCTGGGGAGGGGGGCCATTGAGTTAGCACCCATAAGTGCGCGATCCCGGCAATGAGCCTCTACCTCGCCGGTTCGGCCGAGGCGGCGGGGCCAGCCGGCTCCCCCGCCGGCAGCGGCCGATGCGCATTGCGGCCGGCGGCGTCCCACATCAGGCGCGGATCGAAGGACTCGGCGGCGAAGATCGTGATGAACACCACGGCGCAGAAGGCGAGCGCGCCGATGCCGGGCTCGATGGTGACCGCGTTGCCGAACTGGACGAGGGCGCCCAGCAGCGATTCCATGAAGATGTCGACCATCGACCAGCGTCCGATCCAGGCAACGACGTAGTAGAGCATGGTGCGTTCGCGCAGCAGCACGCCGGCGCCCGCGTCCGGACGCCCGAGCTGGACGGCGAGCAGCATGGCCACCAGGGCGATCAGCTTGAACATCGGCACCAGGATGCTGGCGAAGAAGACGAGCAGCGCCAGCGGGTACATCTGTGAGGCCAGCAACTCCTCGACGCCCCCCATGATGGTGCTCGGCTGGCCGGCCCCCAGCTGGATCACGGTGAGCACAGGATAGACGTTGGCCGGCACATAGAGCACGGCGGCGGCGATCACGAGGGCCCAGGTGCGCGAGATGCTGCCGGGCTTGCGGCCGTGCAGGGCCGAGCCGCAACGCGGGCAGTGGCCGTCGCCATCGGCCGGAACGGATACCAGGCCGCAGCCCTCGCATCCCACCGAGCCCGGCCGCAGCTGGAGCAGCGACGGCGTATCGGCGCGCGGCGGCAACGGCGCATGCGTCTGGCCACGTCGCTCGATCTCCTCCCACACCGCCTGCGGATCGAGGGCTAGCTCTGCCCAGACGATCACCACGGTGAGCGCGGCCAGGGCATAGACGGCGGCACCGAGCTCGATGGTCACCAGGTCGCCGAGCTTGGTGTAGGCGACGAACACGCCGAGCAGCAGCACCTCGAGCATCGACCACAGGCCGATCTTGCGCGAGATCAGGAAGATGCCGCGCAGGTTGGGCGGCAGGATGCTCATCCTGAGGCCGATGAGCACGTAGATCGTGCCGAGAAACTTGATCAGCGGGGCGATCGCCGTGGTGAAAGCGACGGCGATCGCAAGCGGCCACAGGCCGTGCTTGACCAGCTCGACAGGGCCCGACTCGAGCGACGTCTCGTGCACGATGCCGGCCGTCGATACCTTCATCAGCATGGCCAGCCACAGCACCGCGAACAGCACCAGGCAGGCGAAGGTGAGCGCGAGGTGATGGTTCAGCGGGTCGGCGCGGGTGAGGCGCAGCGCGGTGCCGCAGCGCTGGCAGACGCAGCGCAGGTTCGGCGCCATCGGCGGAACGACCTGGAACAGGCCGCAGCCCGGACATTCCTGCAGCTGGGCGCGTGTCACCGGCGCGGGGCTCGCCTTCGCCATCGCAGGGCTAGGGCTGCAGCAGGGTGGCGATGCCGTCGGCAAGCTCGCCCACGGCATCGCTGATCGCCGCCACCAGGCCCGGGATGTCCGGCGCCGGGGTGGGCCTGGAGATCGAGAAGTTGCGCGCCGCAAGGCGGCGCGGGCGATTGAACTCCGCCGCCACCTGGGCATTGAGGATCAGCGTGCCCGACTTGTCGGCATCGAGCCGCTGGATGTTGACGCCGACCACGGCGTTGGCGTCGACCGAGATGGCGCCGCTTTCGCCATAGACCGAGCTGTTGGGCAGGCGCTGGCCCAGCTCGCCAACGAGAACGCGCGCCAGCATGGCGCCGAGCCCCTCGCCCCACCAGTCGTTCGCCATGATGTCGAGCTTGTAGCCTTCGGACGATCGTACGATCTCGCGGCGGTCGAGATAGCTCGCCAGCCCGATGTCCTTCAGGAGCACGATCTTGGGGCCGGCGGAGAAGGTCGGGCCGGTCCGCGTCACGATCGTGTAGTAGTTCGGGTCGGGGGATGCGCCGCAGGCTGCCGCGACCATCGGCAGGGCAAGGCTTGCGAGCTGGCGTCGGCCGAGAGTCATCGAATTCATTCCCTGCCGGTGTTGGTGCGGCCCTTGATCAGGGCTTCGGGATGGCGCGACAGCAGGTCGGCCAGGGCGCGGATCGAGCGCGCGGTGTCGGTGAGCTGCGGCAGCAGTCGATCGAGATCGCGCCGGAACCGCGAATCGTCGCCATAGCCGGCATTGAGCGAGGCGAACAGGCGGCTGGCCCTGGTCAGCGAGTCCTGCAGCGCCGCCGCGATCTCCGGCAGGCGCTTCATCGCCGGCGTGCCGCCCTGGTCGAGCTTCCTGGCGATGTCCTGGACGTCGAGCATCGCCTTCTCGAGCGCCGCCAGGGTCGCCTTGATCTGCGGGCCGTTGATCGTGCTGTCCAGCCCGGTCGCGGCGCCCGAGATGCTCTTGCCGATGCCGTCGAAATCGATGCGGTTGATCTTCGACAGAAGCTCGGCGGCGGAGCGCGTGATGCTGTCGAAGCCGCCGGACTCGATGGCCGGGATGACGAAGATGTCGCCGTCGCGCTTCATGTCCGCCGATGGCGCATCGGGCATCATCTGCAAGGCCACGATCTTGGAGCCGCTGATCAGGCTCGGCGCCTCCAGGGTGGCCCGCAGGCCCCGCTTGATCATCTCCTCGGCGAGCTTGCCCGGCTCCAGGCCCTTCACCGTGGCGATCCCGGTCACGCGATCGGCCTCCACCCGGTAGTGCACCGGGGCGACGATGCGGTCCTTCGCCGGATCGTAGACGAGACCGACCGAGGTTACCTCGCCGACCTTGAGCCCATACAGGGTCACATCGGCGCCGACCGCCAGGCCGGCGACCGATCCGGGAAAATAGGACAGGAGCTGCAGTTGGTGGCCGAAACCCGCGGCGCGCGCCGCCTCGTGGCTCGAGTAGAGATGGAAGGCCTGATAGGGCTTGGCGGTGGCCTGCATCGACTCCGAAGGCGTGTCGAAGGCAATGCCGCCCAGCAGCACGGCGCGCAGCGATTCGACCTGGAGGGAGATGCCCTCGGCGCCGAACTTGATGTTCATCCCCGAGGCGTTCCAGAACGACGTGTCGAGGTGGACGAACTGGTCGTAGGGCGCGCGCACGAAGGCATGAATGGTGACGTTCGCGGCCAGGGTGACCAGATCCCAACCGAGCACCATGCCGACCTCGACATCGCGGAAGAACACCGGCGAGCCGAGGCTGATCGATCCCAGCCGGTGAGTCTGCAGCTTGAAGACGGTGCCCTTGGCCCACGCCTGCAGGATCGGCGGATCCTCCTCGCCGACGAAATCGCGCTTCGGCTGGCCCGTCGCGGTCAGCTGCGGTCGCATGCCGATGTAGGACCCGGACAACAGCGTATCGAGACCGGTGATGTTGCCGGCGAAGAGCTGCGGCTTGACGACCCAGAAGATCGTCGTGTCCAGCAGCAGCGGCTCGGCTTCCCGCGTCGTGTCCACGGTCACCACGACATGCGATTGATCGGGCGCGATGGCGATGCTCTTCACCGTGCCCATCACGACGTTCTTGTACTTGAGCTGCGACTGGCCGGCCGTCAGCCCGGCGGCTGTCTCGAAGCTGATCGTGATGGTCGGCCCGCGCTTGGAGTAGGTGTCCCAGGCCAGCCAGGCGCCAATCAGGCCGGTGAGCAACGGGACGATCCATACGAGGGGAATCCGGCGTCGGCGGCGAACTGGCGCCGTCGGCAAAGGTGCCGGTTCTGCGGTGTCGGTCATGTCCCCCCTGCGGCAGCCTCCGCGGGCCAAAGTAGCTCATATGGCCCGGCCTGCAAGCACAGGCGGCCAGTCCGGTCCGTCAAATGATCGGAGGCCGCTTCGCCCAATTGTAGCCGTGCACGGCCTTGTTGTAGCCGTAGTCGAACAGGGCGCGCATGTACCTGGCTTCGAAGGGCTCCTTCAGCTCCAGGTCGAAGTCTCGCCCCATGTAGGCGAGGTTGTAGTCGACCCCGTCCCGCAAAGTAGTGTTGTAAATTCGGACCACGTCGTTGTAGCCGGACGCGGCGATCATGGTCGCAATTGCCCGGCCGACGATGCCGAGCGTACGCCGTTCGACCGCCGCATACTCGGGGTCGAGCCGCCCGTTGCGAATGACGTAGGCATTGGCCTCGATGACGGGCTGGCCGCGGAGCTTGCGCTCGCGCCGGTTGTCGGTCAGTGCCGACGGGTAAAGGAAGGTCTGGGCGAAGGCACCGCCGTCGACATGCATCTCCTGGTACGGCTTACCGTCCACTGTCACATCGAGCATGGTGGGTGGAAAGGCGCCCGGGATGGCCGCCGAGGCGAGCAGGATGCGGCGGATGGTCTCGACGGCCTTGGGATGACCGCTCTTGGCGATCGCGCCGACGTTCCAGATCACCGGCACCTGGGCATCGAGGTCGGTCGAGCCGATGAGCAGCAGGCGCCCGGCGTCGTAGGCGGCGGCAATGGCGCGGATCATCCGCTCGTCGAGATAGTTCGAGATGGTCCGGTAGAGCGGCTCGTTGTCGGCCATCGCGTCGCTGAACACGGCGGCCAGAAGGCGCCGCTTCGACAGGATCTGGCTGGCGTCGGTCTCGGTATAGACGGCGCGCAGCTGCGGATCGTACTCCGGCCCGAGGAAGGCGAACGGCGCGGACAGGGCGCCGGTGCTGACGCCGGTGACGAGATCGAACACCGGCCGGGTGCCCTGCGCGGTCCACCCGCACAGCAGCCCCGCCCCGAACGCGCCGTTCTCGCCGCCGCCCGAGATGGCGAGAAACTGCAGCTTGGGCATGTCGGCGACCGATCGCACCCCGCGCGCCTTCATCTGCGCGAGCATCGCCGCCATGAACTCCGATTCGAGCGGCCCGGTTCCCGATGCCGGGAAGAAGCGCTCGTTCTTCAACCCGAGAACGGTTGCCTTGGCGGTGCTGCCGAGCGGCACCGGCGGGCCACGGTCGGGCACATCACAGCCCGGCAGGGTGGCCATCGACGCGCCGCCTGCGGCCAGCCGCAGGAAGGCCCGCCTTGGCGAACGTCGTTCTGACATCGGTGTGTCCCGCTCTACTCCGAGCATGCCCTACCCCCCGAGGCGTCAGCGCTCTCGATCGTCGATGTCGCGCGCCAGGACCTCGCGCTTGCCGACATGGTTGGCCGGGCTGACCACGCCTTCGCGCTCCATGCGCTCGACGATGCGCGCGGCCCGATTGTAGCCGATCTGCAGATAGCGCTGGATGAAGCTGGTGCTGCACTTGCGCTCGCGCGCCACCAGCGCGATCGCCTGGTCGTAGAGCTGGTCGCTCTCGCCGTCCTCGCCCTCGCCGGCCGGGCCTGCCGCGCCCGCCTCGCCATCCGGATCGTCGGTCACCGAATCGATGTAGGCCGGCGCGCCCTGGGCGCGCAGATGGCGCACCGCCTCCTCGACCTCGCCGTCGCTGACGAACGGCCCGTGCACGCGGGCGATCTTGCCCCCGCCGGCCATGTACAGCATGTCGCCCTGGCCGAGCAGCTGCTCGCCGCCCTGCTCGCCCAGGATGGTGCGGCTGTCGATCTTCGAGGTCACCTGGAAGGAGATGCGGGTCGGGAAGTTGGCCTTGATGGTGCCGGTGATCACGTCGACCGACGGGCGCTGCGTGGCCATGATGACGTGGATGCCGGCGGCGCGCGCCATCTGCGCCAGGCGCTGCACCGCGGCCTCGATCTCCTTGCCGGCGACCAGCATCAGGTCGGCCATCTCGTCGATGATGACCACGATGAACGGCAGCGGCGTGAGGTCGATCTCCTCGTCCTCGAAAGTCGGGCGGCGGGTCTCGGGATCGATCCCGGTCTGCACCTTGCGGGTCAGTGCCTGGCCCTTGCGTGCCGCCTCGCCGAGACGCTCGTTGTAGCCGGCGATGTTGCGCACGCCGAGCGCGCTCATCGCGCGATAGCGGTCCTCCATCTCGCGCACCACCCACTTCAGCGCGACGATCGCCTTGCGCGGCTCGGTGACGACCGGGGTCAGCAGATGCGGGATGTCCTGGTAGACGCTGAGCTCCAGCATCTTGGGATCGATCATGATGAAGCGGCAGCGATCCGGCGGCAGGCGGTAGAGCAGCGACAGGATCATGGTGTTGACCGCCACCGACTTGCCCGAGCCGGTGGTGCCGCCGATCAACAGATGCGGCATGCGGGCGAGATCGGCGATCACCGGGTCGCCGCCAATATCCTTGCCGAGCGCCAGCGGCATGCCGAGCCGGTTGTCCTCGTAGTGCCGCGTCGACAGGAGCTCGCGCAGGAACACCGTCTCGCGGCGCGCGTTCGGCAGCTCGATGCCGATGACGTTGCGGCCCGGCACGGTGGCGACGCGCGCCGACACGGCGCTCATCGAGCGGGCGATGTCGTCGGCCAGGCCGATCACGCGACTCGACTTGGTGCCGGGCGCGGGCTCGAGCTCGTAGAGCGTGACCACGGGCCCCGGCCGAACCTTCACGATCTGCCCCTTGACCCCGAAATCGTCGAGCACCGTCTCGAGCAGGCGGGCGTTCTGCTCCAGCGCCTCCTCGTCGATCTTGGTGTCGGTGCTGACGCGCGACGGCAGCGCCAGGATGTCGAGCGGCGGCAGGCGATACTCGCCGGTCGCCAGGTCGAGCTCGCGTTGACCCGCCTTGGCGGCGCGCTTGCCCTGGGCCAGCGCGCCCTTGCGCTGGATGATCTTGACGCCGCCGGGGGCCATGCCAGCCGCAGCCGGCTCGGCGGGCAGCTCGTCCGGAGCGAACGGATTTTCGTCGCTGCCGGCGAAAGGCTCTGGCGCGCGTTCGGCGACGGGCAGGGACGCGGATGGCAGCGCGTCCTGCGCCGCCGGCAGAGCGGCGGCCGGCCGGACCATGGGCTCGGGCACGCCATCCGATTCCGGAGCGACGGCCCGATCGCGGCGCGCGAAGATCGGCTCGATGCGCATGCCGGCCAGGCGATCGAACAGCGTGCGATCGCGCACCGACTCGGACGCCGGCGGTGCGTGCGGGCGCAGCGGCACCGGCGACTCCGGAATGTCGTCGGTCGGCCGCTCGATGGGTGCGTTGGGCGCATCGACCAGCAGGGACTCGCGCGGCGGCAAGGGCGCGCCTTCCTCGGGGATCTCCTCGAAGCGCGCGGGATCGTACTGGCTGGCGTCGATCTCGCCCGGGATCTCGGCATAGCCGATCACGGCCTGGGGCTGATCGGCTTCCTCGTCGAGCGGCTTGGGTGTGCCGCGCCACAGGCCGATCGCCGCCCGCGCCAGCCACACGCTCCACAGCAGGGGCGCCCGCAGGATGCGGAAGATCAGCGGCAGGTCGGTGCGATTCATGCCGAGCGCCGGCGCCATGGCTATGAAGGCGAGCGCCGCGCAGATCGGCTCGATCAGGGCGAGGCTGCCGCCGCTCGAATGGGTCAGCACCAGCTCGCGGAAACGGCCGACCAGTGCCAGCCCGACGAGCCCGCCCGGCCCGGCATGGGTGGCGGCGCTGCCGACGTCGCCGAGACCGACGCAGGCAACGCTCATCATCAGGAGCGCCAGCAGCAGGAGCGAGAGCCGCAGGCCGAAGAAGCCGAGATGATGGGTGCGCACCATGCGCACGCCCCACGTGATCAGCGCGACTGGCACCAGCATGATGGCGAGGCCGAACGTCTGCAGCAGCAGATCGGCGACGTAGGCGCCCGGCACGCCTATTATGTTGACCGGCGCGCGGCCGGTCGCGTGGTTGAGCGACGGATCGGCCGAGCTGTAGGTGAACAAGGCAAGCAGCAGGACCATGCCGGCAGTCGCCACGCCGAAGCCGACCAGTTCCATCGCGCGCCGGTGCAGGAAGTCGCGCGATCCCTCCGGCAGGATCGCCGTCTTGCGCACGAGGGAAGACGTGGCGCCCATCATGGCCATGTCAGAGCACCGCGGCGAGGCGCCTTACCGCCTCGCGGGTGGTTTCCTCATCGTGCACCAGCGCCACGCGGATGTAGCGCTCGGCGGTGTTGATTCCGGCGGTCTCGCGGCAGACATAGGCGCCGGGCAGCACCTTGACGTGCGCCTCGCGCCACAGCCGGCGCGTCGCTTCCTCGCCGTCGCCGACGTCGAGCCAGAGAAAGAAGCCGCCGCCCGGCGTGTAGTAGCCGAAGCGGTTGTGAAGCATCGACTCGGCGACGCGGAAATTGCGCCGATACCATTCGCGCGTCTCGATCGGATGGGTTTCCTCGCGCCACAGTGCGGCCGATGCCTTCTGAACGGCAAACGGGATCTGCGGGCCGCCATAGGTCCGCCAACGCAGCAGCATCGCCACCTGGCGCGGATCGCCGGCCATGAACCCGGACCGCAGGCCGGCGGCGTTCGAGCGCTTGCTGAGCGAGTGGAACACCACGACGTTGCGGAACGGATCCGTTCCCCCCGTGTCGTCCATCGCCAGCGCCGCCTCGAGCGCGCCGACCGGCGCCTCGCGCGTGTAAATCTCGGCGTAGCATTCGTCGACCGCCAGAACGCAATCGTGTTGCCGGCATTTGGCAATCAGCTTCTGCAGGTAGCCGATATCGGCGATCGCGCCCTGCGGATTGGCCGGCGAGCAGAGGTAGACCACCGACATGCGCTGCCAGGTGGCCTCGTCGACGGTGTCGAAGTCGGGCAGGAAGCCGGTCTCGGCCGGGGCATTGACCAGGAGCGGCTCGGCGCCGGACAGGACGGCGCCGCCGAGATAGGCCTGGTAGAACGGGTTGGGCAGGGCGATGACCGGCCTGGCGCCGTTCTTCTGCTGCGGCGTCGCCACCGTGGCGATGATGTAGACGCCCTCCTTGCTGCCGGCCGTGGGCATGACGTGGCGCGTGGGGTCGAGCAGGCCATCGGGCAGCCGGTAGCGCCGGCCGAGCCACTCGACGATCGCCAGGTTGAGATCGGGAATACCCTGGTTGGGCGGGTAGCGGTTCCAGCCGTCGATCTCGTCGGCGACGATCTGGCGGGCGAAAGCCGGCATCCGCCCCTGCGGCTCGCCGACCGACATGTTGATCAGCGACAGGTGGGCCGGCGGCGCGATGGGCGCAAGAAGGGTGTTGAGCCGCGCGAACGGAAAATCGGTCAACGTTTCCGTCAGGCGCGGATTCAGCATCGAGACCACCCAATAGGCCCAGTCAGGCCGCGATAAAACAATGGACCCGGCAGCAGGGAGAGCCCCTCCCGCCGGCGAGACTATGTGGCCATTGTATGGAACAAATTAGGCAGTCACAACAAAGGAATAGAGAGCTTTCCTGTCCCCCTACTGCACCCGCTCGCCGTGCAGGGCGGTGTCGAGACCCTCGGTCTCCTCGTCGCGGCTGACCCGCAGGCCGACCAGGGCGTCGACGACCTTGAGCACCACCCATGTGGCGACGGCGCAGAAGACGCTTATCGCGACCACGCCATAGAGCTGGGTCAGGATCTGGCCGCCATTGCCGTCGACCAGGCCGACGGGCTGTCCCTTGTTGACGTCGTTGATGAAGCGGGTGGCAAACACCCCCACCAGGATCGTGCCGACGATGCCGCCCACGCCATGCACGCCGAAGACGTCGAGGGAGTCGTCGTAGCCCAGGCGGTTCTTCAGCACCACGGACGCCCAGTAGCAGACCACGCCGGCGATGACGCCGATCACCAGCGCCGCCCACGGCTCGACGTAGCCGGCGGCCGGGGTGATGGTGCCGAGCCCGGCAATGGCGCCGGTCAGGATGCCCAGCACCGAGGGCTTGCCGCGGCTTGCCCATTCGACCGACATCCACACCAGCGCCGCCGCTGCCGCCGAGATATGGGTGTTCAGCATGGCGCTGCCGGCCAGCTCGCCGGACGAGAGCGCCGATCCGGCATTGAAGCCGAACCAGCCGACCCACAGCAGCGAGGTGCCGATCAGGGTCAGGACGAGGTTGTGCGGCGCCATGTACTCGCTGCCGTAGCCCTGGCGGCGGCCGATCACCAGGCAGCAGACCAGCCCGGCAATGCCGGCGTTGAGGTGAACGACCAGCCCGCCGGCAAAATCGAGCACCCCGGCCGCGCCGAGGAAGCCGCCACCCCACACCCAATGCGCGACCGGCACGTAGACGAACAGCAGCCACAGCGCCATGAACCACATCATGGCGGAGAACTTCATGCGCTCGGCGAAGGCGCCGGCGATGATCGCCGGGGTGATGACTGCGAACGTCGCCTGGTACATCAGGAAGACGTTCTCCGGCACCGTCTTGGCCAGGTCATGGACGCTGCCCTGCAGGCCGGCCCCGAAAGCCCGCGACAGGGACCCAATCACACTATTGAGTGCGCCGCCGTCGGTGAAGGCCAGTGAATATCCCACGATGAACCACAGCACGGTCACCAGCGCGGCGACGGCGAAGGCCTGCACGCCGGTCGCCAGCACGTTCTTCTTGCGCACCATGCCGGCGTAGAACAGCGCCAGCCCGGGGATGTTCATCATCAGGACCAGCACCGTGGCGACCAGCAGCCAGGCCGTGTCTCCGGTATCGATGGTGGGCTTGTCGGCCGCCAACGCGGCGCACGGTATCGTCATCGCGCACGCCAGCGGCGCGCCGATGCGCATGACCATCCTTTGCATTGTCTCTCCCGTGTCGTCTTGTCTCGATCGTCTTGTTGTCTTGCAGTCTCCGGCCTTGCCGTGCTTTTCGCTCCCCCCACGCCTCACCCGGCCATCGGGACCCTATCCACCGGTTTGGCGCTAGAGCGCGTTGGATCCTGTCTCGCCGGTGCGGATGCGCAGCGCCTGCTCGACCGGCGTCACGAATATCTTGCCGTCGCCGATCTTGCCGGTATGCGCCGCCTTCTGGATCGCCTCGACCGCGCGCTCGACCTGGGTGTCGTCGACGACGATCTCGACCTTCACCTTGGGCAGGAAGCTCACGAGGTACTCGGCGCCGCGATAGATCTCGGTCTGGCCCTTCTGCCGGCCGAATCCCTTCACCTCGCTCACCGTCAGCCCGGAAACGCCAACGCCAGTCAGGGCGTCCCGCACCTCGTCGAGCTTGAACGGCTTGATGATGGCGGACACGAGCTTCATGCGCTTCCCTCCTGATCCCGGCTGTCGAGCGATAGACTGGCGCCTGCGATGGCCGGCGTCAAACCTCGGGCAAAAAAGTGGCCCGGCGACGAATCACCGGGCCTGGAGTGGCCGCCGCGACACGGGAGCGGCGGCGATGAGGGAACCAGGGAGGAGGCCGGGTTCCCGGACAGATGGCGACGATTGGAGCCGTGCCGGATCGGGTCGAGCCGTACGCGGCCCGACCCGATTGCAGCGCGCCCTAGTGAACCGTCTCGCCGTGGAGATTGATGTCGAGTCCTTCGACCTCTTCCTCGGCCGTGACGCGCAGGCCGATCAGCGCATCGATGATCTTGAGGATGACGAACGTTGCGACGGCGCACCAGGCGATGCAGACCAGCGAGCCCCAGAGCTGGGTGAGGACCTGGCCGGCATTGCCGTCGATCAGGCCCTTCTTGCCTTCGCCGCCGATCACCTCGATGGCGAAGACGCCGGTCAGGATGGCACCGACGAAGCCGCCGATGCCGTGCACGCCGAAGGCGTCGAGCGAATCGTCGTAGCCCATGGCATGCTTGAGGCCGGTGGCGCCCCAGAAGCAGACCAGGCCGGCGACGATGCCGATGACCAGCGCGCCCATCGGGTTGACGAAGCCGGAAGCCGGGGTGATCGCAACCAGACCCGCGACCGCGCCGGAGATAACGCCGAGGACGGACGGTTTGCCGCGCGTCACCCATTCCGCGAACATCCAGGCGAGCGCCGCCGCCGCCGCGGCGAACTGCGTCACCGCCATGGCCATGCCGGCGTTGCCGCTGGCGCCGCCGGCCGAGCCGGCATTGAAGCCGAACCAGCCGACCCACAGCAGCGAGGCGCCGATCACCGAGTAGACGAGGTTGTGCGGCGCCATGTTGTCGTGGCCGAAGCCTTTGCGCTTACCGATCACGAGGGCGCAGACCACACCGGCCACGCCGGCGTTGATATGGACCACGGTGCCGCCGGCATAATCGAGCACGCCCCAGGAGCCGAGGAAGCCACCGCCCCATACCCAGTGGGCGATCGGGGCGTAGACGATCAGCGACCACAGCGCCATGAACCACATCATGGCCGAGAACTTCATGCGCTCGGCGAAGGCGCCGGCGATCAGCGCCGGCGTGATGATGGCGAAGGTCAGCTGAAAGCACAGGTAAACGGTCTCGGGAATCGTCTTGGCGAGCTCGTGCACGCCATCGAGGGTGAGGCCCCGCAGGAAGATGCGGTCGAGCCCGCCGATGATCGTGCTGCCGGGCGTGAAAGCGAGGCTGTAGCCGATGATCAGCCACAGGACCGAGATCAGGCACGTGATGGCGAAGCTCTGCATCACCGTGGCGAGCACGTTCTTCCGGCGCACCATGCCGCCATAGAACAACGCCAGGCCGGGGATGGTCATCATCAGCACCAAGGCCGTCGACGTCAGCATCCAGGCGGTATCGCCGGTATCGAGCTTGGGCTTCTCGTCGGCCGCCAGGGCGAGTGCCGGCAGCAGTAGCGAACCGGCCGCCCCGAGGCCGGCAAGCAACGCGTAGAACTTGCGCTTCATCGTATGTCCCTCTGATTCTTGTTGGTCATCGACTGTTCTCGATGGTCATCGGCTGTCCGCGACGATCATCGAATGCTGGTTGTCGGCGATCACAGCGCTTCGATGCCGGACTCACCGGTGCGAATGCGGATCGCGTGCTCGATGGGCATGACGAAGATCTTGCCGTCCCCGATCTTGCCGGTGCCGGCCGCCTTGCGGATGGTCTCGACCGCCCGTTCGACCATGGCATCGTCGAGCACGACCTCGATCTTGACCTTGGGCAGGAAGCTCACGGCGTACTCCGCGCCGCGATAAATCTCGGTCTGCCCCTTCTGCCGCCCGAAGCCTTTCACCTCGCTGACCGTCAGGCCCTGGATGCCCAAAGCGGTGAGCGAATCGCGGACATCGTCGAGCTTGAATGGCTTGAAGATCGCCATGACCATTTTCATTCAGCTGCCCTCCAACAGGCGGAACGCCCGCCCCCAAAATACTCGGACGAGGCAGCAGCAAGGCGCGTGCCAGAACGGTGCACACATTGTGTCAATAAATTGGCATCCAGCTTGCAGTGACGGGGCAAGAACAAGCGAACTAGCGTTGGGGGTGGTCGTGTTGCTCAAAAAATTTGCAACTCTTGGTCTTGCCTTGTTTGCAATCAGTGCATCTGGTGCTGCCCATGCGCAACCAGGACCGAATACGCTGCCCGAGCCGACTTCAGAGGGAACGTGGAAAGCTCCCTTCGGTGGCACCTTCACCGCCAGCTTCGCCTTCGCCACCGACTATTCCTATCGCGGCATATCCCAGACCCAGCGCCAGGTCGCCGGACAGGTGGCGTTCGGCTACGAGACGCCGTCGCTGTTGCTCGGCCAGGACGCCGCGCTCAGCGCCTACGTCGGCGCCTGGGGCAGCAACGTGTACTTCCTCGCCCTCAACCCCAACACCGCCACCTACACCAACACCGGCACCCTCGCCGAGATCGACCTGCTCGCCGGCTTCAAGCTCAAGGCCCTCGGCGAGAAGCTCACCGTCGACCTGGGCTACATCCGCTACAACTACCTCGGCGCTCCGGCCGATCTGTACTACGACTTCAACGAGTTCGGCCTGGTCGTTGGCTACGATTTCGGCGTCGCCCAGGTGAGCGCCGCCCTGCGCTACAGCCCCAACTTCTACGCCAATTCCGGCAACGCCTGGTACAAGTGGGGTCAGGTCGCGGTTCCCCTGTCCTTCATCAACTTCAACGAGAACATCAAGTTCAAGCTGTTCGGCACCATCGGCAACCAGTATGTCGAGCGCTACCCCTTCTACGGCATTGCCTACGACAACTACTGGGACTGGCAGATCGGCCTGGCCGTCAACGTCTACGGCTTCGATCTCTCAATCGCCTACGTCGACACCAACCTCGACGTCCAGTCCTGCGGCGGCACCTACAACTGCGAAGCGCGCGCCCTCTTCACCATCAGCAAGTCGTTCTGAGCTGCAGCAGAGCAGGCTCGAGTTCTCCGGAGTGGGAAAAGACCTCATGGGTCCTCTCCGCCCGCGCAGGCGGGGGGAGAGGAAGGGGCCCCACGCGATGCGTGGGGGAGGAGAGGTGGGCGGTTGCGACACCATCGATGCTGGATGCAGATTGATCGCCTCGCGAACACCGACCATGACCCACCTCTCCTGGCCTCTCCCCCCGCTTCGCGGGCGGAGAGGAACATGATTCGTGTCCACTCCGTAGAAGCAGAACTGGAAAGGATAACGAGGTCGGGAGGTGGTTGCCGCCGGCCCGATCGGCTGCCATCTATGATCCATGAGGGACGAGCCGACCGATCTCGTCGTCGTGGGCGCCGGCCTGAACGGCAGCTTGCTGGCACTCGCCGCCGGCGAAGCCGGACTTGCCACGGTGCTGGTCGACCGGATGCCGCCCGGCTCGCTCGCCGACCCCGCGTTCGACGGCCGGACCACCGCCATCGCCTACACCAGCCAGCGGCTGTTCGCCGCGCTCGGCGTGTGGCCCGAGCTCGCCGCGCAGGCCGAGCGGATCCTCGACATACGCATATCGGACGCCGGGCATGATGGTCGGGCGAGCCCGCTGTTCCTGCATTTCGACCATCGTGAAGCGAGCGACGACGACGACCGCGAGCCGGCGCCGATGGGCTGGATCGTCGAGAACCGCTTCCTGCGCGCCGCCCTGTTGCGCCGGCTGGCCGCCTGCCCACAGGTCGAGCTGATCGCACCCGACGAAGTGGTGGAAACCCGGCGCGGCACCGACGGCGCCGAGCTTTTGCTGAAGAGCGGCCGGCGCCTGGCGACGCGGCTGGTGGCCTCGGCCGAGGGGCGGTCCGGGTCGCTGCGCGAGGAAGCCGGCATCGGCGCCCGATCTTGGTCGTACCGCCAGATCGCGATCGTGCTGGTCGCGCGTCACGAAAGGCCGCATCGCGGCGTTGCCCAGGAGAAGTTCCTGCCGGGCGGGCCGTTCGCCATCCTGCCGATGCGCGACGGGCCGGCCGGCGAGCATCGCTCGTCGATCGTGTGGACCGAGGAGGCCGCGCTGGCGCGGCGCATCCTCGACACCGACCAGGCCCGCTTCACCGCCGAGCTCGCGCGGCGCTTCGGCGATCATCTCGGCCAGGTCGAGCCGATCGGCCCGCGCTGGTCGTACCCGCTGAGCCTGGTCCATGCCGAGCGCTACGTCGACACGCGGCTGGTGCTGGTGGGCGACGCCGCGCACGGCATCCATCCCATCGCCGGCCAGGGCTACAATCTCGGCGTGCGCGATATCGCGGCCCTGGTGGAGGTGCTGATCGACGGCAAGCGGCTCGGCCTCGACATCGGCGACGCTGCCTCGCTGGAGCGCTATGAGCGCTGGCGCCGCGCCGACAGTTTCACCATGGTCGCGGCCACCGATCTCCTGAACCGGCTGTTCTCCAACGACGTACCGCCGCTCAGGCTGCTGCGCGATGTCGGCCTCGCCGCCGTGAACCGGATACCGCCGCTGCGCCGCTTCTTCGTGCGCCACGCCATGGGCCTGGTCGGCGACCTGCCGAAGCTGATCAGGGGGGAGCGGCCCTAGTACCGCCTGCCGCGATCACGGCGGCCGCTGCGAGATCGACCGCCGCTGCCAGCAGGAGCGGCGCACGATAGTCACCAAAGGCGTCGTGCAGCACGCCATAAAGGCTTGGTCCCAATGCCATCGCGAGCTGAATTGCGCTCGAGGCGACGCCGTAGACCGCCCCGAAGGACAAGGCCCCGAATTCGCGACGCACCACGATCGGCGACAGCGTCGTAACGTTACCGATGGTCACGCCCATCAGGATGCTACCCAGGACCAACACCGGCGATACCGGCGACAAGGCCATCGCCGCGAGCGCCCCGGCGGCAGTCGCCATCATTGCCGCTGCCGCGCGGCGGGGGCTGATCTGGTCGGCGAAGCGCGCGAGCACCAGGCGGCCGAGCAATGCGGCGGCTGCCGTCGCCGCGACGGCCAGCGACGTGCCCGCCGCGCCGAGCGAGGGCAAGAGCAACGCCACTTGGTGGGTGACGAAGCCGACCTGCACCATCATGCCCATGCCGAAGCCCAGCATCACGCTGCGCAAAGCCGCAGTGCGCAAGGCGGCACGGCGACCCCACCGGACGGACGACGCGGCAGCAGAACTCATCCCCGTGCCACCATCGGGCAGAAGGCCGAGGTCCTGTGGCCGGCGCTTCATCACAAGCAACGCCAGCGGCAGCACCACCACAAGGGCCAGCACGGCAGCAACTGCCGTGGCGAGCGAAAGGCCGAGCCTCGCGATGCCGAACAACAGAAGCGGCGCCCCGACCATGCCGCCAACGCTTGCACCGAGCGAGGCGATCGAGACGGCGCGTCCCTGGTGGCGCTCGAACCACGGTGCGAGGGTCGTGGCGACCGCCGTGGTCGACAGGCATGCCCAGCCGACACCCATCATGAGAAATACCACGTAGGCCTGCCAAGGCTGCGTTACCTGGCCGATCGCAGCCACGGCGGTGGCGAGCGCGACGGTGCCCAAGGCAAAGATGGGCCGCGGCCCGACACGTCCGACGCTGCCGCCGACCGGAACCAGCAGCAGGGCACTCGTGACATAGAGCAGCGTAATGGCGCCGGAGACGGTCCCGGTGGACCATTCCCTGGACTCCACCAGCACTTGCAAGTAGACGCCGGCACCGAACAGGCAGAGCGCGTTGGCGAACAGCGCCGCGATCAGGCAGGCGACGACGATGCGCCAACCATAGTAAAGCCGGGACACGAACCAACCTACCATCCGGCGCCACGGCCTTTGGTTCGGTCGCGACCGAACCGAGGTGGGAAGCCCGTGCGTATGGCATCACGTCTGCCGGCTGGACGAACCGCCCCGCCCGCCCTATCTCAAAGGCCGAAAATCGAAGGAATTCGCATGGCTCAAGCGCAAGTCCCCGTGACCGTGCTGACCGGCTATCTCGGCGCCGGCAAGACCACCCTGCTCAACCGCATCCTGAGCGAGCAGCACGGCAAGAAGTACGCCGTCATCGTCAACGAGTTCGGCGAGCTCGGCATCGACAACGACCTCGTGGTCAATGCCGACGAGGAAGTCTTCGAGATGAACAACGGCTGCATCTGCTGCACCGTGCGCGGCGATCTGATCCGCATCATCGAAGGGCTGATGAAGCGCAAGGACAAGCTCGACGGCATCCTGGTCGAGACCACCGGCCTCGCCGATCCCGGCCCGGTGGCTCAGACCTTCTTCACCGACGACGAGGTCAAGGCGCGGACCCGGCTCGACGCCATCGTGACGGTGGTCGACGCCAAGCACTTCCTGGGTCAGCTCGGGCAGGGCAACGAAGCGGAAGAACAGGTTGCCTTCGCCGACGTCATCCTGCTCAACAAGACCGACCTCGTGAGCGCCGAAGAGCTCGCCAGGGTCGAGGGCAGGATCCGCACGATCAATCGCTACGCCAAGATCTTCAAGACCGAGAAGAGCCGCATCGAGCTCGACGCCATCCTCGACAAGGGCGCCTTCGACCTGAAGCGCATCCTCGAGTTCGAGCCCGACTTCCTGCATCACGGCCACGACCACAACCACGAGGAGGAGGTGGCGAGCCTGTCGCTCACCGCCGACCGGCCGGTCGACCCGGACAAGTTCCAGAAATGGATGGGCGCGCTCCTGCAGCTGCGGGGTCCAGACATCTTCCGCAGCAAGGGCATCCTGGCGATCCAGGGCGCGCCGCGGCGCTACGTCTACCAGGGCGTCCACATGATGATGGACAGCGATTGGGGCACGCCCTGGAAGGACGGCGAGAAGCGCTCGAGCAAGCTCGTCTTCATCGGCCGCAACCTCGATGGCGCGAACCTGCAGCGCGGCTTCGACGACTGTCTCGCCCCGGCGTGAAGCTCGATCTTTCCCGCCCCTCGTGGGCCGAACGCCTGCCCCCGGCGCGGTCGGTTGCGGGTGACGCACCGGTCGCCGCCTGTGCCTTCAATCGCGACGGATCCGTCGTGGCCTTCGCGTTGGGCGACGGGCGCGTCCGCCTGCTGCCGGCCGACCTCGGCGCCACGCCGCCGGAGGCGGCAGCCCCGGTCCATGGCGGCGTCGCGCTGAGCCTGGTCGCCGATCCATCGGGCGACGGCTTCGTGAGCGGCGGCGACGATGGCCGCCTGCTGCGCCACGGCACGGACGGCTCCACGAGCGAGATTGCCAGCTACAAGGGCAGGTGGATCGAGCACCTGGCCGCCCATCGCAACGGCATCATCGCTGCCGCCGTAGGGCGCAACGTCGTCGTCGTCGAGGGCGGCGCCATCCGCGAGCTCGGGCCCCACCAGAGCACGGTCGCCGGCATTGATTTCAACAAGGACGGCGGTCGCGTCGCCTGCGCCCACTATGGCGGCGTCACGGTGTGGAGCCTCGGCCAAGCCAACCTGCCGCCGCGCCTGTTCGCCTGGCGCGGCAGCCACGTGGCGTTGAAATGGAGCAGCGACGGCCGGTTCATCGCCACCGGCACGCAGGAAAACGACATCCATGTCTGGCGCATCGCCCAGGCGACCGACATGCGCATGCAGGGCTATCCCGCCAAGGTGAAGTCGCTCGCCTGGGCGTCCAACTCGCGTTTCCTCTGCACCTCGGCACAAGCGGTCTTCACGGCCTGGCCATTCGCCGGCAAGGGGCCGGAAGGCAAGCCGCCCGTCCAGTTCGGCTCAGAAGGCGCCGGCCTGATGACCGTCGTCGCAACGCAAGGCACGTCGGATTTCGTCGCCGCCGGCTTCGATTCGGGCGAGGTGCAGCTCGGCGACCTCAAGAGCCGTCGCTCGGCCGTGCTGAAGATGGCCGACGGCTCTGAGGTGACGTCACTCGCCTGGTCGCCGGATGGCGGAAAGCTCGCGATCGGCAACGAGCGTGGTGACCTCATACTCCTCGACCTCGGGCGCTGAGACGTTCCGATGCCACGGGCGCCAGCCCTGAGCGACGGCGAAGGGTCTCGACCGCTCGTTCTCTTCGTCTTCTGGACCGCGAGCGTCCCGCTCGCTCATGCTCATGAATCTTGGGCGAGCGGGACGCTCGCGGTCCAGAAGAGCATGAGTGGCGCCGAAGGCGCCCTGGCTACCCGCGCCGTACCAGCACCCGGTGCGAGAGCAGGCACAGGATGCCGGCGATGCCCATGGCGGCGACCATCGGCAGGATCGTGCCGTCGAAGAACTGGCCGACCATGGCGCCGAACACGGCGCCGATGCCGAACTGCATCACGCCCATCAGCGACGATGCCGTGCCGGCCATGTGCGGATAGCGTTGCAGCGCCATCGCCATCGAGTTGGGACCGATCAGGCTGATGGTGGCGATCTGCGGCCCGATGCACAGGACGAACGGCCACATGCCGATGTTGCCGTAGCGCGCCTCGATGACGCCCAGCACCAGGGCGGCCGAGCCGGCGACCGCCGGCACGATCACCGCGTAACGTAGAATGCTTCCAGCGCCGAACTTGCGCACGAAGCGAGCGTTGAGCAGGCTGCCCACTGTCATGAACACGACCATGCCGCCGAAGATCAGGCCGAACTGCTGCGGCGACACGCCATAGCGCTCGATGAAGACGAACGGCGAGCCCGACAGGAAGGACAGGAGCGCGGAGAACTGGAAAGTGCCGGTTAAGGCGTAGCCCATGAAGGCGCGATGGCGAAACAGCTCGCCGAAGCGCCGCAAAATGGACGACAGCACCAGCGGCTGGCGATACTCCGGCCGCAAGGTCTCGGGCAGCAGCAGCCAGGCGGCGGCGAGCCCGATGACCCCGACCCCGGCCAGCACCCAGAAGATGGCGCGCCAGCCCAGGAACCACAGCACTTGGCCGCCGATCAGCGGCGCCAGCATCGGCGCGATCGAGGTGCAGGCCATCATCAGCGACATGGCGCGCGCCGCCTGGTCGCGCTCGGCGAGATCGCGCACCATTGTACGCGCCAGGACGACGCCGGCGCAGGCGGCGAGCCCCTGCAGGAAGCGCAGCAGGATGAGATGCCCCGCCTCGACGGCAAAGGCGCAGCCGGCGCTGGCCACGATGTAGATCGCGAGGCCGCCCAGGATCACCGGCCGACGGCCGAAGCGATCGCCGGCCGGGCCGTAGAAGATCTGGCCGGCGCCGAAGGCGATCATGAAGGCCGACAGCGTGAGCTGGATGTCCCCGGCCGTGCCGCGGAGATCGACGGCAATCACCGGCAGTGCCGGCAGGTACATGTCGATCGACAGCGGCGTGAAGGACGACAGCAGCGCCAGCACCCCCAGGAGCACGGGCGTCAAGGTGGGGCGGGTGGCGGTCTGGGTCATGCGGGCCGGCTCTATAGCCGACATGCTATAAGCGGGCCATGACCTCGCTGCCGGACCTCACCGAGCCGCAAATCCGCCGCTACGCCCGGCACATCGTATTGGCCGAGATCGGCGGCATTGGCCAGGCGCGGCTGATCGCCGCCCGTGCGCTGGTGCTCGGGGCAGGCGGGCTCGGTGCGCCCCTGCTGCAATATCTCGCCGCTGCCGGCATCGGCACGCTGGGCGTCATCGACCACGACCGGGTCGACCTGTCCAACCTGCAGCGCCAGGTCATCCATCGCACCGCCGATGTCGGCCTCGCCAAGGTCGAGAGCGCGCGCCGGGCGCTCCTCGACATCAACCCCGAGATCGCCGTGATCGCCCACCACGAGCGGCTCGAGCCGGGCAACGCCGAGCGCATCGTCGCGGGCTATGACATCGTGGCCGACGGCAGCGACAATTTCGCCACCCGCTATCTCCTGAACGACGTCTGCCATCGCCTGCGCAAGCCGCTGGTTTCCGCCGCCATCCTGCGCTTCGACGGCCAGCTCTCGACCTACAAGGCGTGGCAGGGCGACGGCCATCCCTGCCTGCGCTGCATTTTCCCCGAGGCGCCGTCGGAGGACGCCGTGCCGAGCTGCGCGCAGGCCGGCGTGCTGGGCGCGCTGGCCGGCACCCTGGGCGCCATGCAGGCGACCGAGGTGGTGAAGGAGCTGCTCGGCATCGGGCAGTCGCTGTCGGGCCGCCTCGTTCTCTACGACGCGCTGGCCGGCAGCTTCGACGAGATCGCGATCGCCAAGCGTCCCGATTGCCCGACCTGCGGGGCGCGGCCCGGCAGGACGGCATGACTCCCGACGGCGGCATCTCGGTGATCGTGCGCGCCGGCGACTACGAGAGCGTGCACTATGGCCTGGCGCTCGCCGCCGCCGCCCTGGCGGTCAACAAACCGGCCGTCCTGTTCTTCACCATGGCCGGCATCCGCGCGCTCAGCCGTCCGCCGCCGCGGCTCGACGGCTGGGCGCGCGACGCCGCCAATCGCGAGCGCGGGGTCGGCGACTTCGAGACCCTGCTGCAGGCCTGCGTCGAGCTCGGCGCCCGCTTCATCGTGTGCGAGATGGGCTTGCGCTCGCTCGACATCGACCGCGCCAGCCTGCGCGCCGACGTACCCTTCACGGTCGCGGGCATCGTGACCCTGCTGGAGGAGACCCGGCCGGGCATGCACCTGGTGACGCTGTAGGGCGACGCAGAGCGCTTGCGAATGCACTGCCATGTGATCGAGCCGCCGGCGCGCTGGGGATAGTTGACGCAACGGGCACCTTCCGCCCGGCTGTTCCGGCCCAGTGGAATGTGCTCTAGGAGAGTCCATGAAATCGGCTTACGACGTGCTCGGCATCGGCAACGCCATCGTCGACGTCCTCTCGCGCACCGACGAGGCATTCCTCGGCCAGCATGGCCTGGTCAAGGGCAGCATGATGCTGATCGACGAGGAGCGCGCCGAGTCGCTCTACGACGCGATGGGCCCGGCGATCGAGGTGTCGGGCGGCTCGTGCGGCAACACCATGGCCGGCATCGCCTCGTTCGGCGGCAAGGGCGCCTACATCGGCAAGGTGCGCAACGACCAGCTGGGCACCGTGTTCGGCCACGACCTGAAGTCGATCGGCGTCGCCTTCGACACGCCGAAGGCCAGGAGCGGACCGTCGACGGCGCGCTGCCTGATCCTGATCACGCCCGATGCGCAGCGCACCATGAACACCTATCTCGGCGCCTGCACCGGCCTCGGCCCCTCCGACATCGACCCCGCGCTGGTCGGCTCGGCCGCGGTGACCTACGTCGAGGGCTACCTGTGGGACGCGCCGGCCGCCAAGCAGGCGGTGCTGAAGGCGTTCGAGGCCGCCCATGCGCAGGACCGGCTGGTGTCGATCACCTTGTCCGATTCGTTCTGCGTGCACCGTTATCGCGACGAGTTCCGCGACCTGGTGCGCACCAGGATCGACATCCTGTTCGGCAACGAGGCCGAGATCAAAGCCCTCTACCAGGTCGAATCGTTCGACGAGGCGATGGAGGCGGTGCGGCGCGAGGCAAGGATCGCCGTCCTGACGCGCAGCGAGAAAGGCTCGGTCGTGGTCAAGGGAAGCGAGACCTGGGCCGTGCCGGCGAGCCCCGCCACCCGGATCGTCGACACCACCGGGGCCGGCGATCTCTACGCCGCGGGCTTCCTGTTCGGCTTCACGCACGGCAAGCCGCTCGCCGAGTGCGCGCGGCTGGGCGGCGTTGCCGCGGCGGAGGTCATCTCCCATGTCGGCGCGCGTCCCGAGCAGGCGTTGCGCGAGCTGATTTGAGCCTCGCCCAGAGCGCGCAGTCGACCTGGGACCGCTGGGTCAAGGCGGCCGAGGTCTATCGCGACCGCCGCCAGCTCATCATCCTGCTGATGGGCTACTCGAGCGGCATGCCGTTCCTGCTGACCAGCGCCGTGCTGAGCTACTGGATGACCAAGGTCGGCGTCGACCTGACGACGATCGGCATCTTCGTGCTGGTCGGCACGCCCTACGCCTTCAAGTTCGTCTGGGCGCCGCTGGTCGACCAGCTGCCGCTGCCCGGGATCGACCGATGGCTCGGACGGCGGCGCAGCTGGATGCTGCTCGCGCAGGCGGGCGTGCTGGCCTCGACCTTGGCGCTGGCGTGGAGCGATCCGGTGCAGACGCCGTGGTTCACCGCCGCGGCCGCCTTCGCCATTGCCTTCTTCTCGGCAACCCAGGACATCGCCGTCGATGCCTATCGCATCGAGATCCTGAACGACGACGAGCAGGGTGCCGGCTCGGCCACCACCCAGCTCGGCTACCGAATGGCGCTGTGGATCGTCGATGCCATGGCGCTGCTGCTGCCGACCATCCTGCCCTGGCCGCTGGTGCTGAGCGCCATCGCCTGCCTGATCGTCGTCGGCATCGTCACCACCTTCTTCGCCACCGAGCCGAAGGCCGACCGGCCGATCATCGCCTCGACCGGCGCGTGGGTCAACCAGGCCCTAGTCCGGCCGTTCGCCGAGTTCCTCGCCTATCGCGGCTGGGTCGTCATCCTGCTGTTCGCGCTCCTTTACAAATACGGCGACGCGCTGGGCGGCAGCATGGCGCGGCCGTTCTACGTGGCGCTCGGCTTCACCGGGCCGGAGATCTTCGGCGTCACCAAGAGCTTCGGCGTGGCGGCGACCATCCTGGGCGGGCTGACGGGCGGCATCGTCGTCGCCCGCTACGGGCTGTTCAGGGCGCTGCTGGTCGGCGGCATCCTGCAGGCGATCACCAACCTGCTGTTCTCGTGGCAGGCCTTCGCCGGGCACAACATCGTCGTCCTGACGCTCGCCATCAGCGCCGACAACTTCACCGGCGCGCTGGGATCGATCGCGTTCGTCGCCTATCTCTCGAGCCTGTGCACATCGGGCATGGCCGGCACCCAGTATGCGCTGCTGACCTCGCTGATGGCGTTCGGCCGCACCACCCTGTCGGCCGGCAGCGGCTGGCTCGCCGCCAGCGTCGGCTGGCCGACCTTCTGGCTCGCCACCACCCTGCTCGCCATCCCCGGCCTGCTGCTGCTGCTCTGGCTGTGGCGCATCGCGCAAAAGGAAACCCCTCCTTCCACGGGGAAGGAGGGGTGAGTAATGCGGCGACGGCTATCGTCCGTGCCGGGGGAACCGGCCCGTTCCGCGGCGAGGCGTGGGGCTGCCGGCCAGGAACGAGCACCGTCCGTTTAGCGATCCGAGGCTACGGGAGCGTTACCGGCGATGTGGATAAGTTGCTCGGGGCGGCGCTCTTCTCATTTTCCTCCTATGAAAATGCGCTGGGAGCGCGCCACTGGTGGCGGAGTAAACTCCGCCAAAGTGGCGCTCATGGGATGTGTAGTCACAAGAAGAGCGCCACTGGAGTGGCGCGCTCCCAGCCATGAGCTTCCCTCTCGCAGCGCCACCATTTTCTCAGCATCGTGGTGCGCGCCGGCGTGCTGGGGGTCTCCCCAGCGAAGCTGGGGAGGTGTCCGCTTATGGCGATTTTGGCCGAAGGCCAAAACGCCTATGCGGGCGGAGGGGTCATGAGCAGCGGGACTGGGGCTCAAGACCCCTCCGTCTCGGATTACCGAGACACCTCCCCAGCGAAGCTGGGGAGGCGGATGAGAAGAGCGCCCCGGGCAGATCCGCTCGGGACGACGGGAAAATGAATGAGCGCCTCAACCCGGCGTGACGTCGAGGGCGTAGCCTGCCGCCCGCACGGTGCGAATGAGGTCGGCGCGCTGGTCGCCATTGAGCGCGATGCGCAGGCGGCGGATATGGACGTCGACGGTGCGGGCCTCGACATAGACGTCCTTGCCCCACACCGAGTCGAGCAGCTGCTCGCGCGAGAACACGCGGCCGGGATGCTCCATGAAATGTCGCAGCAGGCGGAACTCCGTCGGGCCGAGATGGACCGGCTTGCCGCCGCGGGTCACCCGGTGGGCCACAAGATCCATGACGATATCGGAATAGGACAGCGCCTCGTCGGCCAGCGCCGGACGGATGCGACGCAGCACGGCGCGGATGCGCGCCACCAGCTCGGTGGGCGAGAACGGCTTGGGGACGTAGTCGTCGGCGCCAGCGTCGAGGCCGCGCACGCGATCGCCTTCCTCGCTGCGCGCGGTCAGCATGATGATCGGCAGGTTGGCGGTCAACGTCTGGCGGCGCAGCTGGCGGCACACCTCGATGCCCGACATCAGGGGCAGCATCCAGTCGAGCAGGACGAGGTCGGGCATGTCCTCCTGCACCAGGGTGAGCGCCTCCTCGCCGTCGTGGGCGACGGATACGCGAAAGCCCGACTGCTCGAGATTGTAGCGCAGCAGCTCGACCAGGGCGGTCTCGTCCTCGACGATCAGCACGTGCGGTTTCACCGACGACGTCTGGACATCGCGTCGTGCGGCCGCCTGCGCCGTCATGCTCACGGTGCGCTGCCCGCGGCGTAGAGGGCAGCGCTGCCCTTGGGCCGCGCCTCCTCGAAGCCGTGCCCGGCGGTGCGGAAGCTCACCAGCTCGGCGATGTTGGTGACGTGATCGCCGGCGCGCTCGATGTTCTTGGCCATGAACATGAGATGGGAGCATGCGGTGATGGTGCGCGGATCCTCCATCATGTAGGTCAGCAGCTCGCGAAACAGGCCGGTGTAGACCTGATCGATCTCCTCGTCGCGCTGCCAGACGTCGCGTGCCTTGTCGACGTCGCCGTGGGCGAAGGCGTCGAGCACGTCCTTGAGCGCCACCCGGACCAGGCGGCCCAGCCGGTCGATGCCCGAGACGGCAGCCGGCGGTGGCGTCGTCTGGCTGAGCACGATGCTGCGCTTGGCGTTGTTCTTGGCGTAGTCGGCGATGCGCTCGAGCGCCGCGGCGATCTTGATCGACGACAGGATGACCCGGAGGTCGATCGCCATCGGCTGGCGCAGCGCCAGCAGCTTGATCGTCTGCTCCTGCACGGCTTCGTCGAGCGCATCGACCCGCGCGTCATCGCCGATCACCTTCTCGGCCGCTTCCGTGTCGCGTGTCCGCAAGGCGACCAGCGACTGCGCCAGCTGGTTTTCCGCGAGGCCGCCCATCTCGCTGATCGTGGCGCTGAGCCGCTCCAGCTCCTCGTCGAACCGCTTGAGGGTATGTTCGGGCATTTCCACTCTTCCTTCTCAAATCCAGGCGTGATCAGCCGAAGCGACCGGTGATGTAGGCCTGCGTCCGCTTGTCCTTGGGCGTGGTGAAGAGCGTCGCCGTGGCGCCGAACTCGATCAGCTCGCCGAGATACATGAAGGCGGTGAAGTCGGAGACGCGCGCCGCCTGCTGCATGTTGTGCGTGACGATGACGATCGTGTAGTCCTGCTTCAGCTCGTCGATCAGCTCCTCGATCTTGGCGGTCGAGATCGGATCGAGCGCCGAGCACGGCTCGTCGAACAGGATGACCTCCGGCTTCACCGCAACGGTGCGGGCGATGCACAGACGCTGCTGCTGGCCGCCCGACAGGCTCTGGCCGTTGGTGGCGAGCTTGTCCTTGACCTCGTCCCACAAGGCAGCGCGACGCAGCGCCTGCTCGACGCGGCCATCGAGCTCGGCACGCGGCAGGTTCTCGTAGAGGCGGACACCGAAGGCGACGTTCTCGTAGATCGTCATCGGGAATGGCGTAGGCTTCTGGAACACCATGCCGATGCGGGCGCGCAGCAGGTTGATGTCCTGGTCCGGCCGCAGCAGGTTGTCGCCGTCGAAGATCACGTCGCCAGTGGCACGCTGGCCGGGATAGAGGTCGTACATGCGGTTCAGCACACGCAGCAGCGTGGACTTGCCGCAGCCCGACGGGCCGATGAAAGCCGTCGCCTTGTTGGCATAGAGCGAAAGGCTGATGCTCTTCAGCGCGCGGCTGTCGCCGTAGAAGAACTCGAGGTTGCGGATCGAGATCTTGTCCTTGAGCTTCGATATGTCGAGGCTGGCGTGGGTGGCGACGGGGACGGCGACGCTGGGGCCGTGATTGGAGCCCTCCGTGGATGTCATGGTCATGACGACTTCCTCGATGCAGTAAGGGATCGGGCGATGACGCTGAGCGCCAGCACGGTGATGGTGATCAGGAGCGCGCCGGTCCAGGCGAGCTTTTGCCACTCCTCGTATGGCGACAACGCGAACTGGAAGATGACCACCGGCAGGCTGGGCATCGGCTGGCTCATGTTGACGCTGAAGAACTGGTTGTTCAGGGCCGTGAACAGCAGCGGCGCCGTCTCACCGCTGATGCGGGCGACCGCCAGCAGGATGCCGGTAACGATGCCGGCGCGGGCAGCACGGTAGGCGATGCGCATGATCATGAGCGCCCGCGGCAAACCGATCGAGGCCGCTGCCTCGCGCAGGGTATCGGGCACCAGGGTCAGCATGTCCTCGGTGGTGCGCACCACGACGGGGATGACGATCACGGCCAGCGCCACCGCGCCAGCCCAGCCCGAGAAGTGGCCCATCGGCGCCACCATGATCTCGTAGACGAACAGGCCGATCACGATCGAGGGCGCACTCAACAGGATGTCGTTGATGAAGCGCACGACGCTGGAAAGCTTGTCGTGGCGGCCGTACTCGGCCAGGTACGTGCCGGCCAGGATGCCGATCGGCGTGCCGATCAGGACAGCCAGGACCGTGATGATCAGGCTGCCGACAATGGCGTTGAGCAGGCCGCCCGCGGCGCCCGGCGGCGGGGTCATCTCGGTGAAGACCGACAGCGAGAGCCCGCCGATGCCCTGGTACAGCAGGACGCCCAGGATCAGGATCAGCCAGCCAAGGCCGAAGGCCGTGGCAATCCACGCCAGCGTCTTGGCGATGGCATTGCGTCGGCGTCGGCCCGAATAGAGTGGGCTGCTCGCGGTGGCGATGGTTGTGTTGGTCATGGCGCTACCCCACCCGCTGCTGGAGGCGCATCAGCATGTAGCGCGCGATGGCCAGCACGATGAAGGTGATGAAGAACAGGATCAGGCCGAGGGCGACCAGCGACGAGGTGTAGATGTCGCCGACCGCTTCGGTGAACTCGTTGGCGATGGACGCCGAGATCGTCGTGCCCGGCGCGAACAGCGAGGCCGAGACGTGATGGGCGTTGCCGATCACGAAAGTGACGGCCATGGTCTCGCCGAGCGCGCGGCCCAACCCGAGCATGAAGCCGCCGATGACGCCGACCCGGGTGAAGGGCAGCACGACGTAGCGGAACACCTCCCAGGTGGTGCAGCCCACGCCGTAGGCCGCTTCCTTGAGCACCGGCGGCACGGCGTCGAACACGTCGCGCGAGATCGAGGTGACGAACGGCAGGACCATGATCGCCAGGATCAGGCCAGCGGTCAGCATGCCGATGCCGTACGGCGGTCCCTGGAACAAGGTCGACAGGACAGGAATGCTGCCGAAGGCATCGATCAGGAATGGCTGCACGTACTGCTGGAGGAAGGGTGCGAACACGAACAGACCCCAGATGCCGTAGATGATGCTGGGAATGCCGGCCAGCAACTCGATGGCGATGCCGATCGGCCGGCGCAGCACCATCGGGCAGAGCTCAGTCAGGAAGAATGCGATCATCAGGCCGACCGGCACGGCGATCAGCATGGCAATGGCCGAGGTGACCAGCGTGCCGTAGATCGGCGCCAGGGCGCCGAACTTCTCGGTGACCGGGTTCCACGACTCGTCGAAGAGGAAGGAGAAGCCGAAGGTGCCCAGCGCCGGTGCCGCGCCGATGACCAGAGCGATGATCACGCCGCTCAAGAGCACAAGCACGGCAAGGGCAGCCACCCGCGTCAGCCCGTGAAAGATGGTGTCGGTCAGCCGCAGCCGCTTCAGCACCGCACTGCGCGAGGCCGCCTCGGCGGCCGTCACGGTTGCCCCCTTCAGTGTCATGTCACTCACGTCGTTCCCCCTCGATCGATTTGTCGCCTCGTCGCTCACCCGCAAATGAGGTGCAGCGGAGGAAGGGCGGGTGCGCCAAGCACCCGCCCTCTCGGCATCAGTTGGTCGGCGAGAACAGCGGCTTGCCCGACCCGTCCTTGATCTCCATCGACCACATCTTCTGGATATCGTTGACGACGTTGGTGGGCATCGGCACGTAGTCGAGGTCCTCTGCCATCTTGTCGCCCTTGGCGTACGACCAGGCGAAGAACTTCAGCGCCTCGGCGGTCGTCGCGGCGTCCTGCGGCTTCTTGTAGAGCAGGATCCAGGTCGCCGCGGTCATCGGCCAGGACTGGTCGCCCGGCTGGTTGGCGAGGATCACGCCGTAACCGGGCTGCGACTTCCAGTCGGCGTTGGCCGCCGCTGCCTGGGTCGTGGCCGCGGTCGGCTCCACGGTCTTGCCCGCCTTGTTCACCATCTTGGTGTGCGTGAGCTTGTTCTGCTTGGCGTAGGCATACTCGACATAGCCGATCGAGCCCTTCGTGTTCGCCACATTGTTGGCGACGCCTTCGTTGCCCTTGGCGCCGATGCCCACCGGCCACTGCAGGGCGGTGCTGACGCCGACCTTGGCCTTCCACTCGGGGCTGATGTCGGCGAGGTAGTAGGCGAAATTGAAGGTCGTGCCCGACCCGTCGGAACGGCGCACCGGAACGATCGCCTGCTTGGGCAGCTTGGCATTGGGGTTGAGCTTGGCGATCGCCGGATCGTCCCAGCTCTTGATCTCGCCCATGTAGATCTTGGCGATCGTCGGGCCGTCCAGGGTGAGATCGCCGGGCTTGACGCCTTCGAGGTTCACGACCGGCACGATGGCGCCCATCACCATGGGAAACTGGGCAAGGCCGGACGCATCGAGTTCCTTGCCGGGCAGAGGCGCGTCGGAGGCGCCGAACGTGACCGTCTTGGCCTTGATCTGCTTGATGCCGCCGCCCGAGCCGATCGACTGGTAGTTCAGGCCGACGCCGGTCTCCTTCTTGTAGGCGTCCGCCCACTTGGCATAGATCGGATATGGGAATGTGGCGCCGGCGCCGGAAATGTCGGCGGCGTGGGCCACGACCGACGACATGGCCAGGGTGGCCGCCGTCAGCGCAAGCTTGGTGAAATTCATCGATCAACTCCCTTCCTGAGATCCCGAAGCGCATCTCCCGTAGGTGGCCGACGTCACTGTGATATTGCGATTTTGTTACCGTTCGATGACGGTGCGGGGGACACGCCCCGAACCAGGCCGACGTGAAACAAATGGTCCGCTGATGTCTCGGGAACGACCGAATCGGTCCCCAGCGGGCGACATGTCGCAGCCCGGACGAGTCGAGCGCCTATCCCGATCGAGCCACCCTGGGGAGGCTCACGGTGAAGGTCGACCCCTTGCCCGGAGTGCTCTGGATGTCGAGCCGGCCGCGATGGCGGTTGACCACGTGCTTGACGATCGCCAGCCCCAGGCCGGTGCCGCCGAGCTGGCGCGAGCGCGCCGCGTCGACGCGATAGAAGCGCTCGGTCAGGCGCGGCAGGTGGACGGCCGGGATGCCATCGCCCTCGTCGCTCACCGACACGGCGATGCGCTGGGGGCTGTCCACCCGCGCCGATATGCGCACCGTCGTCGCGGGCTTGGCGTACTTGAGGGCATTGTCGACCAGGTTCTGGAACACGATGTTGAGCTCGTCGTGGTCGCCGACGGCGCGCCCCAGGCCGGCATCGACGCCGAGCTCGAGCGCGACCTGGCGCGCGGCTGCCTTGAACTGCAGCAGATCGAGGACCCCGCGCAGCACCTTCTCGAGATCGACCTCGGTATCGGGCCGGGCGTGCTCGTGCTGCTCGATGCGCGACAGGGTCAGGAGGTCGTCGACCAGCCGGCGCATGCGGTCGGCCTGCTCGGCCATGATGCCGAGAAAGCGCTCGCGTGCCGCACTGTCGTCGCGCGCCGGCCCGCGCAGGGTCTCGATGAAGCCGGCGAGGCCGGCGATCGGCGTCTTGAGCTCGTGGCTGGCGTTGGCCACGAAGTCGGCGCGCATCCGCTCGGCGCGCCGGAGCGCGGTCGTGTCGTGCAGCACGATCAGCGCCAGCGAGCCGTCGGCCGCGGCGCGCGGCAGACGCTGCAGGTGGGCCACGACGTCGAGCTCCGGCGGTCCCGACAGCACGAACGCGACGACGGCATGGTCGGCGCCGGTGAAATTGCCGTCGGCGCCGGTTTCCAGCAGGCCGTCGATCGCCGCGAGGAGCGGCGGCTGACGAAACACCGTGGAGATGTCGCGCTCGGGCCCGACCGCGCCCAGCAGCGCCAGCGCCGCGCGGTTGGTCCGCACGATGCGGCGCTGGCGGTCGACGGCGATCAGCGGATCGGGCAGCCCGTCGACGATCGCCTGGGCCGACGCGGCGAGATTGTCGATCGAGGCGCGCTGGCGGCGCCAACCGGCCGACAACGTCGCCGCGGCGGTCGCCAGCTCCTCGGTGGCGGGCGCGAAGGAGAGCCGTGGCATCACCGGCTCGCGCTCGTCCGACAGCTCGCCGACGAAGCGGGCGAAGCGGGCGAGCGAGCCGAGATAGCTGCGCACCAGGACGATCGTCGCGATCCCGATGACCGCCATCGCCACCACGGTCGGCCAGCCGGCCAGCCTGTCCGACCAATGGAGAAGAAGCAGGACGACGTAGGACGGGGCGAGCGCGACGGCGCTGGCAGCGACGTAGCGGCGCAGAGGGATCGGCTCGGCCATCGCACGTCGCCCCCGGCCGGCCGCTATCGCTCGGGAAGCCGCGGCGGCCGCGGCAGGAACAGATGGATGGCGAGCAGGCCATAAAGAAAGCCGCCGATATGGGAGGCCCACGCGATCTGCTCGCCTTCGGCGCCCGGCATACCGCCGAAGACGCCGAAGAAGACGTTGAGACCGATCCAGATCACCGCGATCGGCACCAGCCCGGGCAGGCTGCCGACGCGGCGCATCAGCATCAGCAAGCCGCCGAACACGCCGCTGATGGCGCCCGATGCGCCGACCACCGGGTCGGCCGAGTCGGGAAACAGCAGAACCTGCACGAAGCCCGCGACGATTCCCGCCGACAGGTAGAAGAGGACGAAGCGGCGCACGCCCAGCAGCCGTTCCACCGGCGCGCCGAAGGCGGCGAGGGTCACCATGTTGATCACGAGGTGCATCCAGCCGCCGTGAATGAACTGATAGGTGACGGGCGCCAAGAGCAGCGCGAGCAGGTCGTGGTCGGGGGCGCTGTAGGCGGTCGGCACCAGGCCGAGCTGCATCACGAGGTCCTGGTCGGTCTCCTCGCCCAGCAGGCTGCGCAGCAGGTGGACGGCGACATTGATGCCGATCAGCCACAGCACCGCCGGCGGCAGGTTGATCGCCCGCTCGCCCGCGCCGCGTCCCGGCCCCTGTCGGCCGACATTGTCGAAAGGCATCCGGTACTCCGTGTGACCCCGCGCTCCGCCGGCACTTGCTTAGCGCTTTAGCCGGCGCACGCCCAGCCAGAGAAACAGGCCGCCGAGCAGCAGCGTCGGCGAGCCGCACATGAGCACGATCCAGAAATCGCTGGCGCGAAGGTCGCCCGCCACGGCGAGCATGCAGCCGAGCGTCAGCACCAGCACAACCGCGGCGGAGATGGCGAAGAACCAGCCCAGCGCCTTGCCCTTGGGCGGCGGGGCCGGCGGAAAGACCGGTGGTGGCGGCGGGACTGGCGCGCCTGCGCTGTCGCTCACCGCCGCGCCTCCGCCAGGCGCGCATTGCCGGCCGCGCCCGGCCGGTAGAACGTGTTGTAGGTATCGAACGGGATGATGCGGCCCTCCGGCGTCACGAAGTGGACGCAGGAGCGCTTGACGTTGGCGAGGCAGAAATTGAAGCGGTCGAGGAACTCGACGATGGTGACGCGGAACACGTTCTCGTAGCCCGACCCTTCCGGCATCGGCACGTCGGGCAGGCAGCACAGCAGCGAGCCCAGCCGCTCCGCGGTGTTGGTGTCGGCGGTCGACAGCGACAGCAGGTCGACGAAGCGGCGACGCAGCTCGGGATACTTCTCGAACGAGATGGCGTTGGGGATGGCCGGCAGCAGCGCCTCGCGCGGCACCAGCGAGGTGAGCGGGATCACTTTCTCGCCGTCGCGCACGCCGTAGCCGATCGAGATCGAGGCCGGGTTGCACGGCAGCGGGATCATGTCGCCGTCGGCGAACACGCCCGACTCCTCGACGATACGGCGGCGGATCTCCGACAGCACGATGCGGTTTCGCGCCGGATCAAAGCCCTCGTTGCGCCCGGCGTCCTGCACCGGCTGGAAATTGACGCCGCGCACGCACCTGTATTTCAGCGCGTGGCGGACGATGTCGCCGATCTCGCCGTCGTTGACGCCGCGCTTCACCGTGCACACCAGCGTGGTCGAGATGTTGCGCGCCTCGAGCGCCGCCAGGGCCTCGCGCCGGATACGCGACAGCGCCGCGCCGCGGATGTCGCGCAGCGCCGCATCGTTCAGGGAATCGAACTGCAGGTAGACCTCGAAGCCCGGCCGCAGCTCGGCCAGCGCATCGACGAAGGCAGGATCCTCGGCGATGCGGATGCCGTTGGTGTTCAGCATGACGTGACGGATCGGCCGGCGCCGCGCCGCCGCCAGGATCTCGAGGATCTGCGGATGGATGGTGGGCTCGCCGCCCGATATCTGGATCAGGTCGGGCTCGCCCTCGCTCGCCACCAGGGCATCGAGCATGCGCTCGACCTCGGCCAGGCTGCGATGCGTCGCCCGCCTGGGCGAGGAATCCGCGAAGCACACCGGGCAGGCGAGATTGCACGCCTCGTTGATCTCGACGATCGCCAGGCAGGAATGCTGCTCGTGGTCGGGGCAGAGGCCGCAATCCCACGGGCAGCCGCGCTCGGTATGGGTGAACGGCGCCAGCGGGCGGTCACCGGGCTTGAGATAGTCGAGCGTGCGCCGCCAGTAGACCGGGTCGTCCGACACCAGGGTCTTCATGACGCCGTGCTCGGGACAGCGCTTGGAATAGTAGACACCGCCGTCCTGCTCGATGATCTTGGCCGGCACCAGCCCGAGGCAGGTCTCGCACAACGACGTCGTCTGGCCGAGGAAGAGGTAAGGCGCCGACTTGCGCGCGATCCCGTCGTACATTCGGTTTCCCCTCATCGGACCGTCGCTCGGCGACTCATCTGCCAAGCGTACAGGAGCAACCCCAGGCACACTATCTGGAACAGGTCGAGCGGCCCGATCACGTTTGCATACGGTTTGAAAAACTCCCAGACGAAGCGCTGCAGGGCGTACCAGCCGACCACGAGATAGAAGCCGTTGGCGAGCCAGAAGCGGTCGCGCACCACCAGGCGCTCGATCAGCACGACCAGCATCCCTGTCATGGCGAAGGCCTCGTAGAGTTGCACCGGATGGCGCGCGACGCCGTCGCCGAAATCGATGCCCCACGGCAGGCCGGTCGGCGTGCCGTAGGTGAAATCGGCGAGCCCGGCGAAGAAGCAGCCCCAGCGACCAACCGCGACGGTCGCGCACAAGGGCGCGGCGAAGGCGATGCCGGTCGAGCCGGTGACGCCTGCCAGGCGCTTGAACAGCTCGACCGACGCAATCGCACCGGCGATGCCGCCGACCATTGAGAAGCCGAGCGCCTGCTGGCCCGACAGCAACGCATTCGCCGTGCCGAAGACCATCGCGCCGCAGAGCGCGCCTGCTCCGGCGGCGATGGCATAGGCGCCGGGATAGGGCACGCGGTTGGCCGGCAGTGACTCGGCCGGCAGCAGGCGGCGCGTCGTCAGCCAGAACACCAGCATCGACGCCAGCCACGCGGCGACATCGAAGGCGGCGTGGATCAACGGCAGGCCAAACCACGTCACGGCGCAGCGTCACTCCTGCCTTGGGGCGATCCGGGCGGCATGGCGAGACCCCCCTCTCGAGTACACGCTGATACCGGCGTGAAAAAGCATCGTCTCATCGCCGAGTAGGCCGGATACCATTGATCTATCCCGCTTTTCTGCTCACGGCGGCGCCCTGGCCGACGCCTGGACGGGGAATCGTAGCAGGGAATTTGAGCCACCCGATCAGGGAGCTTCGGACACCGAACAGGGAGCGTCGTGCACGGATCAGGGAACTCGGCGCATCGGGCGGACGCCGGAGCACGCCATTGTCCGGTGGAGAGCGTCGCGCGCAGGCCCACTGAATAGAACGACCCCGGATTCTTGCGGTCGGTGCGGTCGGTGCGGTCGGTGCCTTTCGAATCAAGGACTTGGCCGAACGCAACCGGGCCTTCGGCAAGGCCTCTTGCGGTCGGGGCCGCCGTCTTGCGGTCGGGGTCATCCGATGCCCGCGCCGCCACGGTGTCGCCTCCCGCTTCCCGGAGCGGCCGCAAAGAATCGGCGCGGAATCTTGCGTCATTTGCGTCACAGCGTCATTGGCGTTTGACATCAAGGACTTGGCGGTGACTCACCGGATTGGCGTTGCGTCGACGGCGGGTCGCTTGCATCGGTGCCGACTGATCACGGTGACATCCTTCGAAGCGCATGGATATGGTCCCACCGGCTATCATGGGAGCGTACGAGCGGGCAGAGGAGACAGCCGCGTTGGCTCTGTCCTGCAGCCACCGTCGTCTGTGCAATCGTACCTGCCGATCGCGCCTGCTATCACGACATCGCGCGAGCGGACAGAGAGGACAGGCGGCCTGGCTCGCGTCTACGGCCACGATCGTGTGCAATCAATTGCACACGTCCTGCCCGCGTCAGGCAGCGACAGGCGAGCGGGATGCTCGCGGTCCGCAAGTGCATGGCCGCCTCACGGAGCCTCATCGCGCCGAATCACGGCGGGGAACTCAGGCTCCGGCCGTAATGGCTCTCTCCTGCTGCCATTCGGCCGTGCAATTGATTGCACTGCGCCGATGGCGCTCATTCATGCTTACGACTTCACGCCGCCCTGGCCGAGGGCGCGCAGGCGCAGGCGGAGCGCGTTCAGCTTGATGAAGCCTTCGGCGTCGCGCTGGTCGTAGGTGCCCTGGTCCTCCTCGAAGGTGACGTGCTGCATCGAGTAGAGCGACTTCGGCGACTTGCGGCCGACCACCGTGGTGTTGCCCTTGTAGAGCTTGAGCCGCACCGTGCCGCTCACGTTGTCCTGGCTCTTGTCGATCAGCGCCTGCAGCATCTCGCGCTCGGGCGAGAACCAGAAGCCGTAGTAGACCAGCTCGGCGTACTTCGGCATCAGCTCGTCCTTGAGATGGCCGGCGCCGCGATCGAGGGTGATCTGCTCGATGCCGCGATGGGCGATGTGCAGGATCGTGCCGCCCGGCGTCTCGTAGATGCCGCGGCTCTTCATGCCGACGAAGCGGTTCTCGACCAGGTCGAGGCGGCCGATGCCGTTGGCCTTGCCGAGCTCGTTCAGCCGCGTCAGCAGGGTCGCCGGCGACATCGCCTGGCCGTCGATCGCGACGGCGTCGCCCTTCTCGAAATCGACCGTGACGTAGGTCGCCTTGTCGGGCGCCTGCTCGGGCGAGATGGTGCGCTGGTAGACCATCTCGTCGGCTTCCACCCAGGGATCCTCCAGGATCTTGCCCTCGCTCGAGGAGTGCAGGAGGTTGGCGTCGACCGAGAACGGCGCCTCGCCGCGCTTGTCCCTGGCGATCGGGATCTGGTGCTGCTCGGCGAACTCCAGGAGCTTGGTGCGCGACGTGAGCTCCCATTCGCGCCATGGCGCGATGATCTTGATGTCGGGCTTCAGCGCATAGTAGCTGAGCTCGAAGCGCACCTGGTCGTTGCCCTTGCCGGTCGAGCCGTGGGCCACCGCGTCGGCGCCGAGCTTGCGGGCGATCTCGATCTGGCGCTTGGCGATCAGCGGCCGGGCGATCGAGGTGCCGAGCAGGTACTGGCCCTCGTACAGCGCATTGGCGCGGAACATCGGGAAGACGAAATCCCTGACGAACTCCTCGCGCACGTCGTCGATGAAGATGTTCTCGGGCTTGATGCCCAGCATCAGGGCCTTCTGGCGCGCCGGCCCGAGCTCCTCGCCCTGGCCGAGGTCGGCGGTGAAGGTCACCACCTCGCAGCCGTAGGTCGTCTGCAGCCACTTCAGGATGACCGAGGTGTCGAGGCCACCGGAATAGGCCAGGACGACCTTCTTGATGTCGCCCTTCTTGTAGGGCCCGGTATAAGTAATGCTCATGACTGCCGGCTTTCGTGAGGGTCGGTGAAGGCGGCCGGACTATAGCGGCGGACCTCGGCCGGGCAAGCCTGCCGCAAAGCCGCTATAGTGCGGCTTTAGCGTCCACGACCATGGCCTCCACCCTAGATCGCCTCACCTATGCCGCCCGCCAGACGGCGCGCGTCGCCTGGTACGCCGGCCACTACGCTGCCGGCCTGCGCCTGCTGAAGCCGATGCCCAAGCCGGACTTCCCGGTCGGGCCGACACCCTCGCGGGCCGAGCTGACGGCCGACATGCGCGCCCTGTTCCAGCGCGAATGGCAGGACATCGCAGCCGGCCTGTTACCTGCCCCCCGGGCGCGCGGACCGGAGCCGGCGGAATTCCTGCGCCGCAGCCTGCTCTATTTCCGCGACCTGCCGCTGGTCGATTCGCGCCGCCACGGCCAGCTCGACGACGAGATGCGGCCCGGCCGGCAGGACGACGGCCTGCCCGAGTACTACCGCCAGAATTTCCACTTCCAGAGCGGCGGCTGGCTGACCGACCACTCGGCGGCGATCTACGACACCCAGGTCGAGGTGCTGTTCACGGGAGCGGCCGACATCATGCGCCGGCGCGCCCTGAAGCCGATCGCCGAATGGATGACCGGCCGCAACCAGCGCACCCTGGCCGGCCTCGATGTCGGCTGCGGCACCGGCCGCCTGCTCGCCTTCCTGCACGATGCCTGGCCCGGCATCCGTCTCACCGGCGTCGATCTCAGCGCCCCCTATCTCGCCGAGGCGCGCCGCCTGGTCGGCCGCACGGCCAGGGTGAAGCTGATCGAGGGCGCGGCCGAGAAGCTGCCGTTCGAAGACGCCAGCCTCGATTTCGTCGTCTCGTCGTTCCTGCTGCACGAGCTGCCCGACGCTATTCGGAACGAGGCCCTTGCCGAGATGGCCCGCGTCACGAAGCCGGACGGCCTGGTGGTGATCGTCGATTCGATCCAGAAGGGCGACCAGCCGTCGTGGGACGGCCTGCTCGACCTGTTTCCGCATTATTTTCACGAGCCCTACTACGCGGGCTACGCCAACGGCCGCCTCGACGACTGGGCGGCGACTGCCGGCCTGACGCCGACGGCGAGCGAACGCGCATTCCTGTCGCGTGTAGTGGCGCTCGGGAGGTAGCCGAGCGAGCCGAGATCGCGCATGCGATCAGCCTTCCTGGGATGGGCTGCTCGACCTCTTCCCGCACTATTTTCACGAGATCTGTGTCACTCGCGGTCAAGCCATCGAGCTGGCGACCTACGACCAGCGATGCTTGCCACGGCACGAACGCTCGCCATCAGGCCGGCCGCCCTCTGACCGGCAAGGCACACGATGGACCTTCACGGCGAGCTCGGCCTCGGCAGCTATGGCGCGACGACCGGCGGACTGAGTTTCATGGCGGTAGCTTGGCGACGCATGCCGATGTCAAATGAGACAAAGGCATCGACATGACCGCTGGAAGCGAGATGGATCGCGTCCGCAAAGTCCATGCCGCGTCTGAACCAGTCGAGCGCACGTTCAATTGATGCCGCGTCCTCGATGTGCGCGTCAGCCGTGCCCAGAATCATCTCGATTGCCGCGATGATCTTTTCCCTAGGCTCGCGATAGACGCCGCGAAGTACCCACTCGAGCTCCATGACGACCGACTTGGGCACGAAGACCGCACCGGTCAGAGCCTGCCGTGCGGCGGCCACCTGTTCAGCATCGTCCCGAGCGAAAAGCCGTACAATGACGTTAGGGTCTGTGACGAAATAATCGAATCCATTTGGGTTGTATAAAGCAGTAATAGAATCCAGATTTCGAGCATATGGGGTAGAGAGACACTATATATTGACGAGGTGGTCGACTGGGAC